>JAVKGW010000005.1 GCA_031460175.1 Armatimonadota bacterium
GCCGCCTTTACCGGCCCCGGTACGGCCGGGCTTCCGGGGGCTTTCCGGTCCCGTGGTGCTCCGGGGCGTCGCCAAGACGTATGTGAACACCCTCGACCTTTCCCGGATGTCGGGAGAGATCCGGGGGGTCCTCGAGGCCTTCGGGGCGAGGCGGCGGCGCCTGGAACGGGCGGTGCTGCGGGACGTGGATCTCGTCTTTCCGCCGGGATCGGTGTCCGTGCTGTGGGGCGCGAGCGGGGCGGGGAAAACAACTCTGCTGCGGCTGCTCCTGGGCCAGGAACCGGATGCGGGTGAGGTCCTCCGCCCGGAGGGACGGATCCGGGCCTACCTCCCAGGAGAGGCGGAACCGAAGTTCACGGGCGGGCCGGTGCTGGAACAGGTGTACAAGCGGCTGGGAGACGTGACCGCAGCCATCGAGGTCCTCAACCGGGTGGGGCTCGCGGACGCGGTGCTGTACCGGGCAAGGCCGCAAGAGCTCTCCACCGGGCAGCGGGAGCGGTTCCGGCTTGCCCTGCTGCTGGCGGAGCGGCCAGATCTCCTTCTTCTGGACGAGTTCGCGGCCCACCTGGACGTAGCCACTGCCCAACGGGTGGCGCGGGGCCTCAGTCGGTCCGTGCGGGAGGCCGGGATTACTCTGGTGGCGGCCACCCACCGGCCGGAGGTGCTCGAGGCCCTGGAGCCCGACCAGGTCGTGTACGTGGGCTACGGCTCCGTCTGGTCTGTCAAGCCAGAGAGATCCACCCAGAGCACCCCGCCGGGCCGCAGGGGAACGGGAATGGGCCGCAGGTAACGTCGGGGCTCCGCAAGAACCCACGCCCACAGCTTCCCTCCTCCCGCGTACCGCCGGAGGAAGTCCGGATCCCCCCGATGGAGGTCGTGGTAGGCCTCCAGCTCTCCCAGCGTGAAGGGACCCTGCACACCCACGATGGATACTTCTCCGATGAGGAATCCCCGGCTCACGATCCCTACAGGGCCTCGGATCCGGGTGGGATGCTTGCGTAGCTCCCAGGCTTTCCTTCCCTCCACGATCCAGGTGGCATACGGCTCCCGTACCACAAGCCCCCGACGCGGCAAGCGGCCCTCCGCCATCGCGCTACGCCACCCCCCGGGTTTTCAGCTCCCCGATGGCCTCGAAGGCGCGCTCCACCTCATCGGGATGGGTGTAGAAGTGGGCGGACATCCGGATGCCGGCCTGAGGCCGGTAGTCCACGAGGATGTCCCGCTGGACCAGTTCGTGCGCCACCCGCTCTGCACCGGGGAAGTCCACCACCACCATTCCGCCCCGCTGCGCGGAATCCCGCGGGGTACGGACCTGAAGTCCCAGCTCGTCCGCCCGCTCGATCATGCGCTGGGTGAGCCGCACGGACTTCTCCCGGATCGCCTCCACTCCTACTTCCAGCACGACCTCCAGGCCGGCCCGCGCCGCGAAAAACCCGGGAATCCCGGGCGTGCCCGTGGCAAACCGCATGGCGTCCGGTGCCAGGTCCACCTCGAGCGCGAAGGCAAAGGGGGCCCGGTGGCCGAACCACCCCACCAACCGCGGCCGGAGTTCCGGGATCCGATCGGGGCGCACGTACATCCAGGCGGCCCCCGGCCCCCCGCACAGCCACTTGTGCGACCCTCCCAGCACCGCATCCGCGCCCCAGGCCCGTACGTCGATGGGCACGCAGCCCGCGGTCTGGTACGCATCCACGATCACCCAGGCCTCGTGCCGGTGAGCGAGCTCCGTGATGGCCTTCACATCCTGCAGGAATCCCGACCGGAAGATCCCGTGGTCCACCACCACCGCGAGGGTCTCGGAGTCCACGGCCTCCTCCCATGCTTCGAGGGGAACCGTGATCCCGTCCGGGCTCTGAAGGAGGTGGAGGCGCAATCCGAGGTCTGCGTGCATCTGGAGGGCATAGAGGAGGGAGGGGAAGTTCAGGTCCGTGGCCACCACCTTGGTTCGACCGCGGGGCTGGAGGAGGGCCGAGAGGAGGATGCCGAAGAGGGTGGAGACGTTCTGGTGCAGCACCACGCTGCCTTCCGGAGCTCCAAGGAGGGTGGCGATCCGGTTCGCGTGCTCCTGGACATACGGTTCCCACGCCTCCCACGCCCGCACTCCTCCTTCCTCCCACATCCGCAGGTACTCCTCCATCCACTTCCGGGCGGATCGGGGCATGGCGCCCATGGAGTGGGAGACGAGGTAGGTGGTACGGGCCAGGACGGGGAACTCCTCCCGCCAGCGCAGCAGGGGGTCGTTCATTCCTCCCGCTCCACGAAGGTCCGGGCCTCCCACAGGAGGGGGAAGAATTTCTTGGGAAGGGTACTCCGCAGGTAATCCACCCCGGTGAAGTAGTCCCGATCCGAGGATCCCACCGTCCGCTGCACGTCCTCCTGTCCCGTCCCTGGCCGGGCTCCGATCATCCGTTCCACCATCAGCACGTGTCGGTGGCGCCACAGGGAGAAGGCCTCGTCGTAACTCAGAAGGGTCTCGCACAGCTCGTCCAGGTCTGCCAGGGCGGGCTCCCGATGGATACGGATGAGGGTATGGAGCAGTTCTGCGTCGGAGGAGGCGGCAAGCCCTCGGCGGCGCAGCAGGCCCACGAAGGCATCCCACACGCTGGGCTCCTCCAACCGGCGCCGGAGCACCCTCAAGTCCTCGGGCATCTCCTCGAAGCTCCGGAGGTACCGGGGATCCTTCAGGCCCGAGAGGAACTCCACCTCCCGGAACTGCCGGCTCTGGAAGCCACTTGCGGGCCGGAGATGCGACCGGAACTCCAGGAAGTCCCACGGCCGCATGGTCTCCAGCACGTCGAACCCGCCCGTCATGACCCGGCAGATCTCCGTCACCCGCCGCAACAGGCGCACAGCCCCCCGCAGCTCGCCCCGCTCCAGGGCCTCCCGCACGGACTCCAGCTCGAAGAGCAGCAGCTTGAACCACAGCTCGAATACCTGGTGGACGATGATGAACTGCAGCTCATCGTGGGCGTCGCTGAGACGCGTCTGGAGGGAGAGGAGGTCATCCGTCCGAATGTACGAACCGTAGGTGAGCGGCCGGATCCGCGCCTCCATACTCACGCCCCCTTTCCCGGCGGGTTCCGGTTCAGACGCCATGCGTCCGGCCCTCCCCCTCCGGCCTCACCCCTCCTTCCGGGGGATCGCGGCGATCCCCTCGATCTCCACCAGGGCCTCCTCCCGGAAGAAGCCGGTGACCTCGAAGAGGGCCATGGCGGGGTAGTAGCCGCCGAAGAAGGCCCGGAACACTTCCCCGATGGATCTCCGATGCTCCAGGTAGGCCGCGCGATCCCGCACGAAGATGTTGAGCTTCACCACGTCCTGCAGGGTGCCACCCGCCGCCTCCACCACCGCCTGCAGGTTCGCGAGCGCCTGCCGGAACTGCTCCACGAGATCCGGAGCCAGACGGCCCTGGGGATCGCTGCCGTCCTGGCCGCCCAGGAACAGCAGATCCCGCCCCCGCACGAGGATCCCGTGGCTATACCCCCGGGGGGGCGGAAGGGAAGGCGGATTGATGATCCGGCGTTCCCCCATCCTCTCCCCTGTGCTGCGGCCCGTGTCACCGGAACCCTTCGATGCCCGGATCCTCTTCCCTCCTTCCAGCACAGGAAATCTTCGGAAGTGGTGCGAATTTCCCGGGGGAGGTGATCTCATGGAGCCGGATCCCCGGGCCCGCGCGGCCCTGCGCCACATCCCGGCCTACGTGGCAGGAGGCTTTCCCGAGCGGTTGCGCCGCGCCCTCGGGGGGCAGAGTCCCGTAAAGCTGGCCTCCAACGAAAATCCCCTCGGCCCTTCTCCCCGGGCCCTGGAGGCGCTGGTGGCCGCGGGCAACGTCCTCGGCCGCTATCCGGACGACGAGGGCTGGGAACTACGCCGGGCCCTGGCACAGCGGCTTCGGATCCCCGTGGAGTGGGTGGAGGTGGGTGCAGGCAGCAGCGCGCTCCTAAAACTCCTGGCAGAGGCTTACCTCGACCCCGGGAATTCCGTGGTCTATCCTTGGCCGACCTTTCCCCTCTACGCGGTGTTCGCACGGATGCAGGGGGCCCAGGAGGTCGCCGTTCCCCTGGACGAGGGCGGACGGCCTGATCTCCGGAGGCTTCTGGAGGCGGGGAAAGACGCGCGGATGGTGATCCTGTGCAACCCCAATAACCCCACGGGAACCTACGTATCGGAGCCGGAACTCCGGGAGTTCCTGGAACGGGTGCCGGAAGGAGCCCTCGTGGTTCTGGACGAGGCGTACGGGGAGTTCGCCCGGGATGCGGCAACGGATTACCCGGACGGGGTGCGGTGGGTACGGGAGGGTCGTCGGATCGCGGTGCTGCGCACGTTTTCCAAGATGTACGGCCTCGCGGGCCTGCGGGTGGGATACTTGGTGGCCCCGCCGGAGATCCTGGAGGCGGTGCGGCGGGTCCGGGAGCCCTTCCAGGTGAGCGCCGCGGCCCAGACCGCGGCCCTGGCCGCTCTGGAGGACGAGGAGCACGTGGCCCGGACCCTGGCGGTGGTGGCCGCGGGCCGGAGGTTCCTCGAGGAGCTGGCCGCGGACCTCGGACTCCGGTTCTACCGAAGCGTGGCGAACTTCGTGTGGTTGGACGTGGGCATACCCGCCCGCCGGGTAGCCGAGGCCCTGCTCCAACAAGGGGTGCTCGTACGGCCGGGGCCAGGGGATGCCACCTGGATCCGGGTCACCGTGGGCACCCCGCAGGAGCTGGATCGGTTCGGACGGGCTCTGAGATCCGTTCTCCGGGCCCTCCGGGCCGACTGACAGGAATCCCGTCCGGGTCCAGAGAACAAAACCACCTGTCCGCTCCCACCAGGGGCGGAGATCCTCGGAAAGGGGGAAGCAGCATGCGCACGCGGAGGCTCGCGGTGCTGGCCATCCTGGGAATGGTTGCGGTGACCGCGCCCCGGGCAGGGGCGGGACCCTCCCTCCGGTTCGAGCGCAACATCAAGGTGGGGATCGTGGACACCTACAGCGGGCCGCCCGCGGTCTTCGGGAACGACGCCCTCAACGGCTTCCGGCTGGCCCTGGAGGAGATCAACCGGGAAGGGGTGCACGGTGCCCGCATCGAGTTCGTGACCCGGGACGAGAAGTTCAGCCCGGAGATCGGGCTCAGCATGGCCCGGGAGCTGGTGTTGCAGGAGCGGGTGGACCTCCTGGTGGGCACCATCAGCAGCGCCACCGCCCTCGCCATCTCCGCCTTCGCCCGGGAGCAGCGGGTGCCCTTCCTCGTGTGGATCAGCAAGAGCGAGCAGATCACCGGGGCCAAAGGCCACCGGTACGTGTTCAGCACCTCGGAGAACACCGCCATGGCCGGGAAGGCTCTGGCCTACGCCCTCGCCCGGCGGGGCTACACCCGGTTCTGGATCGGCGCGGAGGACTACGAGTACGGACACGCGGTCACCAACTCCTTCTGGCGGTTCATGAAGCGCGCGAAGCCCGAGGCCACCCTGCTGGGGCAGACCTGGTGGCGGACGGGGGAGCCGGACCTCGTCCCGTACCTCACCCAGATCCTGCAGGCCAGGCCCGACGCCGCCTTCTTCGGAACGGGCGGGGCGGGCATGGCCAATGTGCTGCGCACCATGAAGGTGATCGGGTTCGCGGAACGCGTTCCTTCCGCCATCCACACCGCCATCGACGTCACCGTGTTGCGACCCTTGGGCGCGGCGGCGCCGGAGGACGTGTGGGGCACCACGGACTATCTCTTCTACTACCCGGAGACCCCTGCGAACCGGGAGTTCGTGCGGCGGTTCCAGACCGCCTACCGGGATCCGCCAGGCTTCCCCGCCTTCCACGGGTACATCACCGCGCATTTCATCGCGGAAGCGTATCGCCGGGCCCGGTCCCTGGACCGGGAGCGCTTCATCGAAGCCCTGGAGGGCCTGCGGATCCGTACACCCGTGGGGGAGGTGGAGATGCGGGCCTGCGACCATCAGGCGACCCTGCCCCTGTTCTTCGGGCGCACGAAGCGGGATCCCCAGTTCCCCTTCCTCGTGGCGGGGGATCTCATGACCGTTCCGGCCCGGGAGGTCATGCCCACCTGCGAGGACATCCAGCGGGCAAGGACCCAGGGGCGGTAAGGGGCAGGCCATGGATCCCGTGGCCGTCCTGGGCCAGATCCTGGTGGGTCTGAGTCGGGCCATGATCCTGTTCATCGTGGCCGCGGGGCTCAGCCTCGTCCTGGGCGTGCTGCGGGTCCCGAACGTCTTCCACGGATCTCTGTACATGATCGGGGCCTTCGTGGCCTGGACGGTGGCGGAGGCGATGGGAGAGCACCCCGCCCGGCTGTGGGCGGCCCTCGTGGCCGCCCCGCTTGCCACCGCGGCGGTGGGGCTCGTGGTGGAGCGGACGCTCCTGTGCCGCCTCTACCAGCGGGAGCACCTCATGCTCATCCTCTTCACCTTCGGGGTCATGCTCATCCTCAACGATCTCGTGAAGCTCGGTTGGGGGCCCACCTACCGCTCCCTGGTGCCGCCGGAGGCCCTCCAGGGGTCGGTTTCCGTGCTCGGCGTGGCCCTCCCGAGGTACAACCTGGTGCTGCTCCTCGCCGGTCCCCTCGTGGCTACGGCCCTGTGGCTCTTTGCGCACCGCACGCGGATCGGGAAGATCGCGCGGGCCGCGGCCACGGACCGCGAGATGGTGGCGGTGCTCGGGATTGACGTGGGCCGGGTGTTCGCGGTGGCCTTCGGGGTGGGCTGTCTCCTCGCGGGGCTCGGGGGAGCCCTGGTGGCCCCCACCACCAGCATCACCCTGGGCATGGACCACACCCTGCTCATCGAGAGCTTCCTCATCGTGATCATCGGGGGACTGGGGAACCTCTGGGGAGCCCTGGTGGGATCCCTGCTCTTCGGCGTGGCGCATTCCGTGGGGCTGTTGATCTGGCCCCAGTTCGCCATCGCCTTTCCCTACGCCATCACCGCAGGGGTCCTGCTCCTGCGGCCTCAAGGGTTGTTGCGGTCCGTATGGTGAACGGCACCCGGTTGGGCATCGGCGCGCTTCTCGCGGCCCTCCTGGCGGCGCCTGCCTTCCTGCCTCCCTTCTATGTGTACCTGCTGGCCCTCATCCTGGTAACAGGGCTCCTGGCCACCAGCCTGAACCTGGTGCTGGGGTTCGGGGGAATGTACCAGTTCCACCACGGGGTGTTCTACGGAATCGGGGCCTACACCTTGGCCATCGCCATCACGAAGTTGAACTGGCCCGCGTGGGCGGGCATGGTGGCGGGCCCGCTGGCGGCCGCGCTCGCGGGACTGTTGATGGGGCTCGTGTGCGTGCGGCTCGAGCGCCTGTACTTCGGCATGCTGCAGCTCTCCCTGGGCTCTTTCGTGTGGATCGTGGCCCTGCGCTGGTATCCCATCACCGGCGGGGACAACGGCCTCCACGGGATTCCGCTCCCCGCGGGGCTCCAGCCCCTGGACAGCGCGTACCGGTTCATCCTGGTCACCGTGGCGGCTTCCCTGCTGGCGCTCTGGGCCGTGGTGCGCTCGCCCTTCGGACTCACCCTGCAGGCCATCCGGGACAACCCGCAGCGATGCCCGGTGGTGGGGATCCCCGTGCGGGCACATCAGCTCGCGGCCATGGTCCTGGCTGCCTTCTTCGCCGGGGTGGCAGGAATCCTGTACGTGGTCCTCGAGCGGTCCGTGTTTCCGAACATGCTCTTCTGGGTGCTCTCCCTGGAGATCCTCGTGATGTGTCTGTTGGGCGGATGGTTCACGTTCCTGGGGCCCCTCCTCGGTGCGGCCCTGGTGGTGGCGCTCCGGGTCTTCGCCGGCCGCCACACGGAGTACTGGACCCTGATCCTCGGGGTCCTGCTCATCCTGCTCATCTTCTTCCTTCCGGAGGGGATCCTGGGGACCCTGAGGGCCCGACGCGCCCAGAATCTCCGAGTCTCGATGCCCCAGCCCACGCCCGCGGGGGACGCCCATGGGTAACCTGCTCCTGGTGGAGGGGCTGCACAAGGCCTTCGACGGATTCCCCGCTCTGCGGGGGGCCACGCTGGAAGTCCGGACCGGCGAGGTGGTGGCGGTGATCGGCCCCAACGGCGCGGGGAAGACCACCCTGTTCCATCTCATCACGGGGGTGCTCCAGCCGGATCGCGGACGCGTGGTCTTCCAGGGTCGGGAAATCACCCGGTGGCCCGCGCACCGCCGCTGTGCCCTCGGCATCGGCCGCACCTTTCAGATCGCCAACGTCTTCCCCCGGCTGCGGGTCTTCGACAACGTGCACGTGGCGGTGCTGAGTCGCCACCGGAAAACCTTCCACCTAGCGCTCCCCGCCTCCCGGTTCGCCGCCCGGGAGGTGTGGGCCATCCTGGAGCACGTGGGGCTGGCGGACAAAGCCCACCATCCCGCGGGGACCCTTTCCCACGGGGATCAGCGCACCCTGGAGATCGCCATCGCCCTCGCCGGCCGTCCGAAGCTCCTGGTCCTGGACGAGCCCACCGCGGGGATGTCGCCGGAGGAGACCGCGGCCACCCTGCGGCTTCTGGCCCGTCTCAACCAGGAGGAGGGGCTCACGGTGCTCTTCTGCGAGCACGACATGGAGGTGGTGTTCGCGACCGCCCACCGCATTGCGGTGATGCACCACGGCCGGACCGTGGTACAGGGAAGCCCCGAGGAAGTACGCCGGCACCCGGAGGTGCAGGCCGCGTACCTGGGGAGCGCGCATGCTTGAGGTGGAGGGGATCCACACCTACTACGGGCAGAGCCACGTGCTCTTCGATGTCTCCTTGCAGGTCTGGGAGGGCGAGGTGGTGTTCCTGCTGGGCCGCAACGGGGCAGGCAAGACCACCACCCTCCGGAGCATCGTGGGCCTCACCCCGCCCCGACGGGGGCGGATCCGGTACCGCGGGGAAGACATCACGGGGCTTCCGCCCCATCGCATCGCGCAACGGGGGGTGGCGTACGTGCCCGACGATCGTCGCATCTTTCCCGACCTCACGGTCCAGGAGAACTTGGAGATCGCCTCCCACGCCCGCGGATCCCATTACTGGACCCTGGATCGGGTGTTCGAGCTCTTTCCCGTGCTTCGGGAAAAGCGCCACCACCGGGGAAGCGCCCTTAGCGGCGGGGAGCAGAAGATGCTCGCCATCGCCCGGGCGCTCGTAGGGAACCCGGATCTCCTGCTGCTGGACGAACCCATGGAGGGACTGGCTCCCCTCCTGGTGCGGGCCCTGGAGGAGCGGATCCGGGTGCTGAAGCGGTCCGGGCTCACGGTGCTTCTCGCGGAGCAGAACGTGCCCGCCGTCCTCCGGATTGCGGACCGGGGGTACATCATCGACGACGGCCGCATCCGGTTCGAGGGGACGGTGGAGGATCTGCGACGCCAGGAGGAGGTGCGGCGACGGTACCTCCTGATCTGAGCTCGGAGCTCACGGCCCTGACCTGGCCGCGGGTGGAGGCCCTGCTGCAGGGGGGTCGGATCCCCGTGCTGCTCCTCCCCCTGGGGGCGGTGGAGCCCCACGGCCCTCATGCGCCCCTCGGGACCGATCTCCTCATCAGCCTGGGGATGTGCCGGCGGGCCGCGGCGCGCCTCCGGGACGATCCCGAGGTGCAGATCCTGGTGCTCCCGCCCATCCCCTACGGCGTCACCCGCTACGCGGGCACGTTCCCCGGCGCGGTGAGCCTCTCGGAGGAGACCCTGTTTGCCCTCCTCGTGGACCTGTGCACGGACCTGTTCCGCCAGGGGTTCCGGTACCTGGTGGTGGTGAACAACCACCTCGAGCCCGAGCACGTGCGGACCATCCACCGAGCCCTGGACCACGTGGAGGCCCGCACCGGGGCCGTGGTGGGATACCTCGATCTCACCCGGCGGGAGCGCGCCGCGCGGCTTCCGGAGGAGTTCCGGAGCGGCGCCTGCCACGCGGGCCGATACGAGACCTCCCTCGTGCTGGCGGAGCAACCGGAGACCGTAGACCGGGAGCGCATGCGGGCGCTGCCACCGGTCCCCGTGAGCCTCGTGGAGGCCATCCAGAGGGGGATTCGGGACTTCCGGGCCATGGGGCTTGAGCAGGCGTACTGCGGGGCACCCGCGGAGGCCACGCGGGAGGAGGGAGAGGCGATCTTCGAGATCCTCACGGACATGCTGGTGGGGGTCATCCGGGACCTGGTGCAGGGGGTGGGCGGTCGGGATCGGCCGGGAAGGTTCGGGCGGTGAGCCCTCTAGCCGGCTCTCAGGTACGTGAAGATGGCCTGCTTGCACCGCTCCCGGACCACCGGGTGCGTGGCCTCCAGGTCGGGTTCGTGAAGCCACTGGAGGAAGAACCCGTCCACCACCGCCCGGACCACGGAGGCCGCCTCCTGGACATCCCGCACCCGGAAGGCTCCCTCCCGCACGCCCTCCTCGATGATGTGCGCGTACACCGCGTCCACGATGTTCCTGAAGGTGGCGCTGAGCTCCTGAAAGCGACGTTGGCGGGCCGCGGTACCCACCAGGTCCAGGTACACCAGGTAGAAGTCCCGGTTCGCCCGGGGATCCACGAAGATGGCGTCGATGGTGGCCCGTACCTTGTCCTCCGCACTCCCTGCCTGGCTCACCGCGGCGTGAATCCGGTGGCCCACCCGGGCCAGGACCCACCGCATGGTGGAGAGGATGAGGTCCTCCTTGGTACCGAAGTAATAGAGCAACAGGCCCTTGTTGACCCCGGCCCGCTCCGCCACCCGGCGGAGGGTCATCTGCTTGAGGCCGCATTCTGCCAGGACCTGGTAGGTGCTGCGGAGCAGCTGGGTCTGCTTGGGGGAAAGGGACTCCTCCAGGGCCGCCACATGCGGCCGGATGGCCGCGGACCCGAACCCCGTCCTCATCCCGTGCGCAGATGTTCGGCCAGTCGCCTCAGCCGTTGGTGTTCTCCTTCCCCCTGTGCGTGCTCGACCCCATCGTAGCAGCGCCCCACCTGTTCGTCATCCGTCGCTTCCAGCACCGCCTCCCCCATGGGGAAGAGGATCTCGTTCTCCTTGGCGATGTGGGACCGCAGCAGTTCCAGGTACTGCCATCCCAGGTCCACCACCGCCTCGGATCCGGATTGACCCGCCTCGTAGCGGTCCAAGGCCTCTGCCATCCGGCGCACCAGCTGCCGGCCCATCTCGTGTTCCATCAACATCACCCCGATGGGCCCGCCCTCCCGGGGAATCCCCCGCCGCTCCAGGCAGGGGAACAGGCAGTGCTCCTCCTTCCCATGGTGGCACCGATCCACAAAACCCTGGCAGAAGGCCACCAGGTCCCGCACATACCCGGGCCGGAGGGATCCGCCCTCTTGAACCTGCCGGAGGTGGCGCTCCAGCCCCTCCAGGGCGCCCAGGATGGTCTCGTGTTCCCGCCTGAGCTCCTCCGTGGACCGCATGGCTACACCATGGTGAGCCCGCCCGAGACGCTGAGGGTCTGGCCCGTGATGAAGGAGGCGCGGTCGGAGGCCAGGAACAGGACTGCGTCCGCCACCTCCTCGGGTCGGGCCATGCGGCGCATGGGCGTGGAGCGGACGATGGCGTCTATGAGCTTCTCGTTGCCTGCCTCGATGATCTGCCGCAAGAGGGGCGTGTCCGTGATCCCGGGGGCCACCACGTTCACCCGGATGTTGTGCCGGGCCACCTCCCGGGCCAGGGCCTTGCTGAAGGCGATCACCGCGCCCTTCGCGCCTGAGTACACGGTCTCTCCACTGGATCCCACCCGGCCCGCGTCCGAGCTGATGTTCACCACCACGCCTCCGCCCTGGGCCACCATGTGGGGGAGTACCACGTGGCAGGTGTTCAGCACTCCCCGGAAGTTGATGGCGATGATCCGATCCCACAGGTCCTCCGTGCTCTCCAAAAAGGGCACGATGCGATCCCAGCCCGCGGCGTTTACCAGGATGTCCACGCGGCCCCAGGTCTCCAGGACCCTCTGGAATCCGGACACCACGCTTGCCCGATCCGTGACGTCCATGGGAACCGCCAGGGCCTGGCCGTCCGCGCGGCGGATCTCCTCCGCCACGGCCTCCGCCCCCTCCCGGTTGACGTCCGCCACCGCCACCCGGGCTCCTCCGGCCGCGAAGCCCAGGCATGTAGCCCGGCCGATGCCGCTCGCCCCGCCGGTCACGAGCGCCACCCGATCCCGGAATTCCATGGCCTCCCTCCTCCCTAGCCCACGCTGACCGGTGTCTCCAATCGGAACAGGGCCACCGCGTTGTCCCGCACCACCTTCCGGTACACCTCCGGCCGCAGGCCCAACTCCCGCAACTGTTGCAGGCTCTCCTTCCACGGGAGACCGTTCGTGCCCCACAGGCACCGGTCCTGCCCCAGGCGGCTGTTCATGAAGCGCACCAACTCCGGCTTCAGGTACTTGGGCATCCAGGCGTCGATGCCGATCCACACCGTATCCCACTTGTAGCACACGGAGATGAGCTCCTCCACCCACGGCCAGCCCGTGTGTGCGCCGATGACCTTCAGGGTCGGGAAGTCGCAGAGGATCCGGTCCAGGTAGATGGGCCGGCCGTGCTCCGAAGGCTGCCCCTCCAGCACGTGCCCCACCTGCATGGAGACGGGGATGTCCAGCTCCACGCACTTGGCATAGAGGGGGTACATGCGGCGGTCGTGGAGGGGGATGTCGAAGCCATAGACGTGCACATACACGCCCCGAAAGCCGTACTCCTTCACGGCCCGCTCGATCTCCCGCAGGCTCTCCGGAATGCGGTAGGGATTGTAGCCCGCGAGTCCCACGAACCGGTCCGGGTAACGGAGGGTGTACTGCAAGACCTCCTCCAGCTGCGTGTCCATGTACATCCAGTGGTTGCGGTAGGACCACATCTTGCACTGGGTGATGAAGACCTTCTCCACCCCCGCCTCGTCCATGGCGCGCAGCATGGCCTCGATGGTGGGGAAGCTGGGAAGGCTTCCGCCGAGGGCCCGCTCCATGCGGCACACCAGCTCCCCCTCTTTCGCCTTGTTCCACCGGGCGATGAACTCCGGGGTGGCCACGTAGTACATGAAATCGATGGCCTTCACTTCCTCGAGCACCCGTCTCCCCTCCGGCTAGGCCGTGGCCCGCTCTTCAAGCCTTTGCAGCCGTCCCTGAGCCAGTTGAGCCGCTCCCAGAGCCGCCACGTACACGCCCTCCTCGTCGGAGGGCACGAGGAACTGGATCCGGAGGCTCTGTTCCAGCTGGCGGCGCATGAGGGGGACCCGAACGAGCCCTCCCGTGAGCACGTACGCGGGTTCCCCCCGCAGCCGCTTGACGAGCTGCCCCGCGCGTTCCGCCAGGGCCACGATGGCCCCCGCACACACATCCTCGGGGCTGCGGCCCGCCACCAGGTGATTGATGACCTCGCTTTCCGCGAAGACCGCGCACACGCTGCTCACCACCGCGGGTTCCTTGGCGGCTTCCGCCAGCCGGGCGATGTCCGCGGCGGTGTATCCCATGTACCGCATGGTCTTTTCCAGGAAGGCGCCGCTTCCCGCCGCGCACTTGTCGTTGAGCCGGAAGGCCCGAACCCGGCCGCGCTCGTCCACCCGGATGGCTTTCACGTTCTGCCCCCCGATGTCCAGGATGGTGCGGACCTCGGGATACATGCGGTGGACGGCCCAGGCCTGGGCCGTGAGGTCCGTGACGGCCAGGTCCCGGAAGGGCACCATGTGCCGGCCATAGCCCGTGGTGACCACGTAGCCCACCCGCTCCCGGGGCAGGCCCGCTCCCTCCAACGCCGCCTGCAGAGCCCGCTCCGCGGCCCGGGCGAAGTTGAAGCCCGTGGGCAGCATGGCACGGCCCACGACCTCCCCGTCGGCCAGGAGAACCGCCTTCGTGTACGTGGCGCCCACATCAATGCCCGCGACCAGCATCCTCTCCCTCCCCTGTTCCGGCGCCCACGGGGACCCGCTCGCCCACCAGGACGTGGTCCAGGGCGAAGAGGGCGGCCCCGATGGCGCCGCAGTAATGGGATTCCTCGCTCACGTTCACGGGGACCCCGCTGAGCTCCCGGATGAGGTGCACCATGGCCACGTTCCGGGAGACCCCGCCCGTGAAGGTCAGCTCCGGCTCGATCCCCACCCGGCGCAGCAGGGAGAGGCTGCGCGCGGCGATGGCCGCGTGCACCCCCATGAGGATGTCCTCCACCTTCCGGCCCCGGGCGAGCCACCCCAGGATCTCCGACTCCGCGAACACGGTGCAGGTGGTGGTGATGGTCACGGGGTTGCGGGCGGTGAGGGCGAGGGGGCCCAGCTCCCCCAGGGGGAGTTCCAGGGCGGCGCTGGCGGCCCCCAGGAACCGTCCCGTGCCCGCGGAGCACTTGTCGTTCATGCAGAAGTCCAGGACCTCCCCGTTCGGTCCTACCCGGATGGCCTTGGTGTCCTGCCCCCCGATGTCCAGCACCGTGCGCGTGCCCGGGAAGAGGAACACCGCGCCCCGGGCGTGGCAGCTGATCTCCGTGACCTGGGTGTTCCCGAACTCCACCTTGAACCGGCCGTAGCCGGTGCCCACGGTGTAGGCCACCTCGTCCTCCCCGGCCCCGGCGTCCTGTAGGGCGGCCTCGAAGGCGGCCCGGGCCGCCTCGTTCAACCGGGCCCCCGTGTCCACCAGGGCCCGGCCCAGGATGACCCGGTTCAGGTTCATGATCACCGCCTTGGTCTGGGTGCTCCCCACGTCCACCCCGGCCACCAGCGTGCGCGTGGCGATCACCATAGCTCCCTCACCTCCTCGCCGCCTTGTGGGCCGCCAGGGCCTCGAAGAAGGCGTCCACCCGGTTCTTCACCTGTGCGTCGGACCACAGGCGCGGATCCACCAGGTCGGACTGGATGAAGAGTCCGGGGACATTCCGCTGGACCCGCATCCACTCCCGCACGTCCGGCAGGCCCGTGGAGACCGTGCGGCAGGACTTCACACCGTGGAAGCAGATGCCATCCACGTGCCACCGCCGTACCACATCATCCAGCCAGTCCTGCTGGTAGAACATGGACCCCGTGTAGCCCCAGTAGGCAGCGGTCACCATGCGCTCCGCGAAGCTCTCCAGGGGCCGGCTCAGGTCATAGGCGAACCCGGGGACGAACCCGCCGCCCGCGAAGACCATGTACGTGCTGTGCACGAACACGCCCCCCCAGGAGGCGAAGAGCTCCACGAACCGGCGGAAGTGGCTGTAACAGGTGGTCCCCACCAGGACGAGGCGGAACCGTTCATCCGGTACCGCGGCCATGCCGAGCCGGATCCGCTCCTGCATCTCCCGGAGCACCTGCTGGAAGTACCGGCTCCCTTCCGGGCTTCCTCGGTACAGGTGCGCGATCCCCTGATACGTGACGCCCTCCACCACGGCGTTGAAGGGGGCGGGGACATGGCGGTTCGTCTCGCAGACCGCATGGTAGAGCTCCGCCATGCGGTTCGCCTCCGCCAGGTGCTCCCGGAAGCGATCCACATCGAAGCGCTTGCCCGTGACCTGCTCACACAGCCCGATCAGCTCCTGGAGCTGCCCGAGGACGTACCGGGCGTCGTTGTGGAAGGTCTCCCCGTCCAGGTCCGCGGAATCCCGGCCCCGCCATCCGGGCAGGTCCACCACGAACACGGGGCACCCGTAGAGGTGCTCCCAGATCTCGGACCACTTGATGTAGGTGTTGCAGACGTTGGAGGTCACTACCAGGGAGGGACGCGGGACCTTGCCGTACGGGTGTTCCCCCTGCCGGAGCTGGAGTCCCACGTCCGCCTTGACGTAGCCGCACACGTCCGGGGAGAACCCGTAGTCCTCCGCGGTCTGGATGTACGCCTGGGACTGCCCGCGCACTGCGATCTGCAGGGAGGTGATCTCCGGGAAGTTCAGCACGAAATCGAAGGTGCGCAGCAGCTCCGCCATGGACCCCATGGCGAACACGTATGCGGTGGGCCGTCCCGTCTGGGCGGCCTCCGTCATCTCCTGCCACCACAGGTCCATAAGTCGTTTGCCTTCCCGTCGGGTCGCTCCCAGGATTTCCTCAGCGGATGTGCCCACGGCCGCCTCCTTCAGGCGAACTGGAACAGCAGGGACTCTGCAAAGGTCTCCACTTCCATCCCCACCTGCTCGAAGACCGTCATGCTCTCCTCGAACTCCATCACGAGATGTGGAATCCCGGCCGCTTCGAGCGCCCGGGCGTAGTGCACCTGCTCCTCGAGTCCCGGCTCGCACATCTTCGCCGCGGCCACGATGGCCGCCTCCGCCCCGGACTCCCGGATGCGCCGCAGGAGCATCTCCGCCTTGGGCTTGCGCGGATCCCGCTGCACGGGGCTGTAGCTGCTGCGGTTCAGGTAGCTATCCGCCAGGTTCCGCCAGGGGTCTCCCTCCAGCGGCACGTCCTCCGTAATCCACCGCAGCCCGATCATGAGGTCGTCGTCCACGATGTAGCAGGCGTTCTGGATGACCGCCAGCATGTCCAGGGCCGGCTGCTCGCAGAACCCGCCCTCGAACACCACCCGGATGCGGTCCTGCTTCTTGACGGGCCGCTGGGGCAGGAGCTCCAGCACCCGGCGCAGGAGGGCGTTGTGCTCCTCCCGGGGCATGAGACCCGCGGACCGCACCAGGAGGTAGCTCTCCACCGCGCTCAACAACCACGGGGTCTCCCGCTTGATCCGGTACACCTCCCGGAGCAGCCTGCGGTTCTCGTTGAAGAGCGCAATGCTGGCGCGCAGGGCCTCATCCGTAATGGGGCGCCCGCCGACCTCCTCCAGAATCCGGCCGATGCGTCGGTACTCCCCCGTGAGGTAGTCCACCGCGTGCGCGCTCGCCGCGTTGTGGGGGTGGTAGAGGGTCTCCACTCGCATGTGGGGGAAGCTGCGGACCCACACCCCACACGCGTTCCGGGCCGCGTCGCAGATGTTGGGGATCACCATGACGCTCAGGAAGTCCAGCCGCCCGGAGAGGGCCAGCTCCAGGGAACTGCGGACGATGGAGCACACGAAGGCCGCGATGCGGGCATCCGCCTGGCGCACCTGGATGGTGCCCCCCGCGCCCGCGATCTTGAGGGGGAGCATCCCCGCGGCATGGGCGATCTCCTCCGGGAAGAACACCTGAAAGGACCCCACCACCTTGCCTCCCGGGTTCTGCGCCAGCCACCGCCGAACCGCGGGGAAGGAGGGATCCTCCACCAGGGCCCTCAGGTCGTCGAAGATCCGTTCCAACTCGTCCACGGTTCCCCTCGTTTTATCCAACCGGTCAGTCAAAACCTAGCGCGCACATCCAAGACAGACAATGCGGGGAATGCATCATTTTTCCTGATGCAGATGGAGGCCCTTGCCGTCCCGGGGGAACAGCCCCTGTTGGAGGGCACGGGCCACGGCCTCTGCCCGGGTATGGGCCCCCAGCTTGCGCAGGAGGTTCTGCACGTGGTTGCGGACGGTGGCGGTGGAGAGGACCAGGGTGCGGGCGATGGCCTCCGTGTCCATGCCCTGGGCCAGCAAGGCCAGGACCTCCCGCTCCCTCCGGGTGAGGGGGTGCTTGACCGCGCCCACGGTGGCGAGAAGCCCCTCCCGCGCCGCCAGCAGCTCCACCAGCTCCTCCACGGTCCGCTGGCGGGTCACATCCCGGAAGAGGTGTACCAGAAACACGTCCTGGGGGTCTGGACCGGGACGAAGCACCAGGGTGCTGGTGTTCACCCACACGTACCGGCCGTCCCGCGTGCGGTAGCACACGTCCCGGGGAGGGATGGTTTCCTCCGCGCGGGCCATGGCGAACTCCGGACACCCCGGGCAACACACCAGGTGTCCGTTCCGGTCGTAGCCCGCCACCACCCGGTAGCACGGCCGGCCCACCACCTCCTCCTGAGACCATCCCAGCAACTTCTCCGCGGCCCGGTTCCACAGGATGATCCGCTGGCGGCCATCCACCACCAGGGCCGGCTCGCCTGCCCGTTCCAGGGCCTCCAGGGCCACCCGGAGGCCCTCGGACACCCGCCGTGCGCTGCTCACGGCCTCCGCCCGCTTCACGCCCATCACCCCCCTCATCGGTGTTTCCATCTCGCCCCGCGCTTCTCGAGGAAGGCCCGGAGCCCTTCGTGCGCGTCCTCCGTGGACATGAGGTCCCCCAGATAGAGGCGCTCCGCTTCCTGCAATGCCTCCGCAAACCACCGCCGGAACGTGGCCACGGCCGCCCGCTTCGTGAGGTGAAGGACCGCTGCGCTGTGAGCCCGGAGCTGTTCCACCACCCGCCGCACCGCCTCCTCCAGCTGGCCGGAGGGGACCACCTCCGTCACCAGGCCCAGCTCCTGCGCCCGCCGGGCGGGGAGGATCTCTCCGGTGAGGAGGGGCAGGATCCCCCGCTTGCCGAACAGGAAAGGGAAGGCGGCCGCGGCCACGGGCGGAAATACCCCTACCCGGATCTCGGGCTGCCCGAAGGTCGCTTCCTCCGCGGCCACCACCACGTCGCACAGGGCCACCACCTCGCACCCGCCTCCCAGGGCGGGGCCTTGGACGGAGGCCACCGTGGGCACGTCCACCCAGACCAGGGTGCGGCACAGGTCGTGGAAGGCCTCCATCATCTCGTGCACCCTGTCCGCGGTGTGCTCCGCCACGTCCACTCCCGCGGAGAAGGACCGGCCCCGGGCGCCCAGGACGATGGCCCGCACCGTGCGATCCTCCGCGGCTGCGCGCAATGCGGCCGCGAGCTCCCGCATGACCGCGATGGTGAGGATGTTGTGGGGCGGCCGGTTCAGGGTGACCCACCGGACGCCCTCCTCGTGTCGGACCTCCACCGCGCCTTCCGTCATGGAGCCTCCTCCGCGGGCGCCGTTGAGGCCGACCGCAGGACCTCCTGGGCCACCACCAGGGTCTGGATCTCCGAGGTTCCCTCGTAGATGCGCAGGGCCCGAACCTCCCGGTACAGCCGCTCCACGGGGCTCCCGTGCACCACTCCCCGCGCTCCCCACAGCTGCACCGCGCTGTCCACGACCCGTTGCGCGGCCTCCGTGGCGTACAGCTTGGCCATGGAGGCCTCCCGGGTGGCCCGCCGCCTCAGCTCGTCCTTCACCCACGCGGCCCGGTACACCAGCAGGGCCGCGGCGTCCACCTCCAGGGCCATGTGAGCCAGCTTCTCCCGCACCAGCTGGAACCGGCTCAGGACCTGCCCAAACGCCACCCGCTCCTGCACGAACTTCAACGCCTCCTGGAGGGCCCGGCGGGCGAATCCCAGGGCAGCGGCGCCCACCGTGGTCCGGAAGACGTCCAGGGTCCGCATGGCCACCTCGAACCCCTGCCCTTCCTCCCCCAGCCGGTGGCTCTCCGGCACCCAGCAGCCCCGGAGGCTGAGGGTCCCGAGCGGATGCGGAGCGAGGACCCGGATCCGCTCGCTGACCACAAGCCCCGGTGCATCCGCGTCCACCACGAAGGCGCTGAGCCCCTCTCTGCCGGGGCCGCCCGTGCGGGCGAACACCACGTAGTGGTCCGCGAGCCCCGCGTTGGAGATCCAGGTCTTCACGCCCTCCAGCACGTACCCCCCCTCCGATCGGCGGGCGGAGGTGGTGATCCCGGCGACATCCGAGCCCGCCTGGGGCTCGGAGAGGGCGAAGGCCGCGATGCGATGGCCGCGGGCCACCTCCGGGAGGTAGCGGGCCCGCAGGGAGTCGCTCCCGAAGAGGGTGATGGGCGCGCTCCCCAATCCCTGCATGGCGAAGGCGAAGTCCGCCAGCCCGGAGTACCCCGCCAGGATCTCCCGGACCAGGCACAGGCTCCGCACGTCCAGGCCCTCGAACACCCCCCCGTAGGCCCGGGGCACGCAGTACCTCAGCCAGCCCGCTTCCCCCAGCCTGCGCACCAGCTCCCGGCTCACCCGATCTGGATCCTCCTCCTCGTGGGCCGCGAGCGGCTCCGCCTCCTGTTGGGCCCACGCCTCCAACTCCCGCGCCAGGCGGCGGTGGGTTTCCCCGAAGAAGGGCCAGAGGAGGTGGTCCCGGTTCACTAGTCGCCCTCGAAGGTGGGGCTGCGGCGCTCCACGAAGGCCTGGTATCCCCGGGCGAAGTCCCGGGTGAGCATGCACAGGGCCTGGGCCTGGGCCTCCGATTCGATGGCCTCGTCCAGCGGCATCTCCCACTCCTTGTGGAGCATGCGCTTGGTCATGGCGTGCGCAAAGGTGGGCCCCTGTGCGATCTGGCGCGCCAGCTGCTGGGCTTCCTGGAGCAGGGTCTCCGGCGGGCACAGGCGGTTGAAGAAGCCCCACCGCTCCGCCTCCTCCCCGCTCATCTCCCGCCCCGTGTACAGGAGCTCCGCGGCCCGCCCCAGGCCCACGATGCGGGGCAGGAGCGCGCACGCGCCCATATCCGAGCCCGCAAGCCCCACCCGCACGAACAGGAAGGCCACCCGGCTCCGGGGAGTCCCCAGGCGCAGGTCGCACGCGGCCGCGATCACCGCCCCTGCCCCCACACACACCCCGTCCACCGCGGCGATCAGGGGCTGCGGGCAGTGCCGCATGGCGATCACCAGGTCCCCCGTCATGCGGGTGAACGCCAGCTTCCCGCGCACGTCCATGTCCAGAAGGGGCCGGATGATCTCGTGCACGTCTCCTCCGGAGCAGAAGTTGCCGCCGGCTCCCGTGATCACCACGGCCTTCACGTCCTCCACCCGGTCCAGAAGGCGAAACGTGTCCCTGAGCTCCGCGTAGCTCTCGAAGGTGAGGGGGTTTTTCCGCTCCGGACGGTTCAGGGTGATGGTGGCGATCCCGTCCTGTACCTCCCACAGGAAGTGCTGGGGGTTCAGGTCTGCTCCGCGCATGCCTTCCTCCTCCGGGTCAGGATCGGGTGGCGGTGGCCTCAGCGCTCCGACGGCGTTCCTGCTCGGCCAGCACCTTCCGGAGCACCTTGCCCACCGCGGACTTGGGAAGCTCGGACACGAACTCCACCTCCCGTACCTTCTTGTAGGGGGCCACCCGTTCCTCCACGAACCGCAACAGCTCTGCCGCGGTGACTTCCCCCTGGAGGACCACGAAGGCCTTGGGGATCTGCCCGACTTCCGGATCGGGTTTCGGGATCACGCACGCCTCGCGAACCGCGGGGTGCTGGCGCAGGACCTCCTCCAGCTCCGCGGGGGCGATGGAGTAGCCCTTGTACTTAATCATCTCCTTGCGACGGTCCACCCACCACATGTACCCGGACTCGTCGAACCGCACGAGGTCGCCCGTCCGGAACCAGCCGCCTTCCAGGGAGGCTTCCTCGTCCGCCTCCGGGTTCCTCCAGTACCCCACGGTGACCATGGGACCCCGGACCACAAGCTCTCCTACCTCTCCGGGACCCAGGTCCCGGCCCGTGTCCGGATCCACCACCCGCTCCTCCAGGTTCGGCACCGGAGGCCCCACGGACCGGGGCTTCCAGGGCATGGGAGGGAGGAGGAGGTTCATGAGTCCCGCGCACTCCGTCATCCCGATGTGCTCCGTCACGGGGCATCCGAACACCCGCTCCGCCCGGGCTTGAAGTTCTGGGTCCAAGGGCAGGGCCGCGGTGTTCACGAATCGCAGCCCCCGGTACCCGAACCCACGGGTCTCCGCGGCCTCCACGAGGGCCCTCAGGGCGGGGGGAACCGCGTAGAGCTGCGTGGCCCGGTGGTACTCGATCCAGTACAGGACTTCCTGCGCCTCGAACTGCGGCAGGAGGATCTGCCGGGCCCCCGCGCAGACCCCCGCGTTCAGCAGGGTCAGCAGGCCCATGCAGTGGCTGAAGGGGAGGAAGTGCACGTACACGGCTCCCTCCCCCACGAACCCCAGGGCGCGGGCCGCCAGGACGTTGGCGAGCACGTTCCGGTGGGTGAGCCGGGTCCCCTTCGGGAGCCCCGTGGTCCCGCTCGAGAAGAGGATGCAGGCAAGATCCCGGTCGGGGCGGATCGAGACGGGTTCCGGATCCCCGAACGGCTCCGCCGCCTCCAACAGCTCCTCCAGGTTCAGGATGTGGCGGACGGATGGCAAGGCTCGGGTTCGAAGGTCCTTGCTCCACTCCGGGGAGGCCATCACCACGCATGCCTCCACCTCGCCCAGGCACCGCTCCACCTCCGCGGGCTTCAGGAGAGGGTTCAGCGGGACCACCACGCC
This sequence comes from Armatimonadota bacterium, assembly GCA_031460175.1. Classification (NCBI taxonomy): domain Bacteria; kingdom Bacillati; phylum Candidatus Sysuimicrobiota; class Candidatus Sysuimicrobiia; order Candidatus Sysuimicrobiales; family Candidatus Sysuimicrobiaceae; genus Candidatus Sysuimicrobium; species Candidatus Sysuimicrobium tengchongense. The sequence continues at coordinate 21,975 of JAVKGW010000005.1, forward strand.
CCCCGCCCGCAGGATCCCGTAGAAGGCCACGGGATGTGCCAGGGCGTTGGCCGCGATCAGGGCCACCCGGTCACCCTTGCCCACCCCCATTTCCTGAAGGGCCCGGGCTACCTTTCCGGAGGCGGTCCAGAGGTGGCCATAGGTCACCACCTGACCGGTGGGCGCCCACACGAGGGCAGGGCGGTCCGGCTCCATCCGGGCCCGCTGTTCCACGGGCTGAAAGCAGGGGACCTCAGGTGTAGGGAAAGGGGCCACAAAGGGATTGCGGAACATCTCCACCCCCTATGCCACAAGGGCCTCGAGGGCCCGACGGACCTGGACTGGAGCGATGCGCCGGCGGTAGTACACGGTGAAGTCCACGTTGTCCATGGGGTGGACGGCCCGGTACACGGCTTCGGCCACCCGCTCCAGCACCTGCGGCTCCACCCTCTGCCCCACCAGCAGGCCCGCGGCCTCCTCCAGCACCAGGGGCCGCGAGGCCACGCCTCCTAGGACGATGCGGCACCTCTGTACCGTCCCGTCCGCCTCCTGCTGCAACGCCACCGCCACCCCCAGGGCCGCGAAGTCCAGGGAACCCCGGCGCCGCACCTTCCGGTACGTGCTGCGCACCCCGTCCGCGGGTGGCAGCAGGATCTCCGCCACCAGCTCCTCGTGCGCCTTGTTCAGGTACCGGATGCCGTCATCCAGGTACAGGTCCTCCAGGGGAACGACCCGCTCCCCCGCGGGTCCCACGAGCCGAACCCGCGCGCCCAGGGCGATGAGGATGGGGGCTCCGTCGCTGCTGGAGACGGCCCAGCATCGCCCTCCTCCGGGCGCCACCCGGCAGGGCACTTCCGCGGGATCCGCCTTGCCGGGGGCCTTCATGCACCACCCCAGGGCCTCCCGCCACAGGTCGGTCTGGTCGTAGTAGTTGCACCGGGTATCGAGGCAGAGATTCCCGCCAATGGTGCCCATCTGGTGCAGGAGGGGGTTTGAGCAGACGGCCACCGCCTGCGCGAGCCCCGGGTAGCCCGCGCGGATCATGGGGTGTGCCGCCAGCTCCGCGAGGGTGCATCCCGCCCCGATCCGGAGCCCCTCCCCGGGATTGCCCCAGATCCCACGCAGCTCCCGGATCCGGCGCAGGCTCACCAGGTGTTTCGGGAGGATCTGGCGGCGCTTCATCTTCGGATACACATCCGTCCCGCCGGCCACGGGCATCGCCTCCGGTCCCAGATCCGCGAGGATCCGGGTGGCCTCCGGCAGACTGGCGGGGCGGTGGAGCTGAAAACCCGGTAACCGCAGCATGGCCGCCTCCTAAGCGGGTTTCGCCTCCAGTTCCCATTGCGGGGGTCGGGCCACCCGTTCCGGGGTGGGGAAGGAGAAAGAGGGAAGCTTGGTGGGTCCCACCCGGGCGGGCCGTCCCTTTCGACGCTCTTCCAGGGCTTTGAGGATCTTCTCCGGGGTCACGGGCACCTCGTCCACCCGGATCTTGAGGGCATCCGCGATGGCGTTCAGGATGGCCGGGGTCACGCACAGCAGCGGCCCCTGTCCCACCTCCTTCGCGCTGAAGGGGGCCCGGGGATCCTCCGTGTGGACGAAGAAGGTGATGACCTCCGGCATCTCGTGAACCGTGGGGATCTTGTAATCCAGCAGAGACGGGCCCCGGTGCAGGTGCTTGCGGAAGGCCTGCTCCTCCAGCAGGGCCTCGCCTAGGGCCATGTGCACGCTGCCCTCCACCTGCCCTTCTGCCAGGGTGGGATTCAGAGGACGCCCGATATCGTGGGCGATCCACACCCTCTCCACCCGAACCTCGCCCGTCTCCGGATCACACCGCACCTCCGCCACGCAGGCGGAGAAGGTGTGGGTGGGGGAAGGTCCCACCCCCGATCCCTTGTAGGTGCCGAGCTTCTCGGGCGGCCGGTAGCTCCCGGAGGTGGACAAGCATCCGAACCTCGCCTCCGCCCACTGGGCCGCCTGGGCGAAGGCAACCCCGACTTCCGGGTTCTCCTCGTCGTAGATGCGTCGCCCCCGGCAAACCAGCCGGTGTCGGGGGATCTGGAGCTTCTCCGCCACCGCCTCCACCAGGAGGTCCCGTGCCCGGCAGGCGGCCTCGTAGGCCGCGTTGCCCACCATGATGGTCACGCGGCTGCTGTAGCTGCCGAGGTCGATGGGCGTGAGGTCCGTGTCGGAGGTGACGAGACGGATGTCCTGGGGTGCGAGCCCGAGGACCTCTGCCACGATGGTGGCGATGGCGGTGGCGGACCCCTGACCGATCTCCGTGGCCAGGGTGTACACGGTGACCACGCCCGTGCGGTCCACCCGGAGATGCACCTCGGAGTGGGGCATGTCGCTGAAGTAGATGGACCCTCCCGCCCCCGTGAGGTAGGCGCTGCACGCGAACCCGATCCCGTGCCCGTACGGGAGCCGCCCGCGCTTCTCGTACCACCCGCTCGCTTCCACCACCCTCTCGATGCACTCCCGGAGACCGTTGCTGGTGATCTCCAGCCAGTTCACCGTGAGCTCGTGGGGTCCCGTGAGGTTGCGCAGCCGAAGCGCCACGGGGTCCAGGCCCAGATCCTCGCTCAGCTTGTCCAGGTGGACCTCCAGGGCGCACCGGGCCTGTGGGGTGCCGTGTCCCCGCTTGGGGCCACAGGGGGGCTTGTTGGTGAACACCCGCACGCCCTGGAACCGGTAGTGGGGAATGCGGTAGCTCACGGGCTCATGGGTGCCCGCGTACAGCAGGGTGGCCGGCCCGAAGGAGCAGTATGCCCCGCCGTCGAGGTAGGCCTCCACGTGTATGGCCGTGATCCGGCCGTCCCGGGTAACTCCGGTGCGGATGCGCAACAGCTCCGGGTGTCGGCCTCGGTGGGCGTAGAACACCTCCTCCCGGGTGAGGGTGATCTTCACGGGGTGACCCGTGAGCATGCTGAGCTTCGCCGCGCACACCTCGTGGTGGAAGATGTCCAGTTTCCCGCCGAATCCCCCGCCCACCGCGGGCACGATGATCCGCACCTGGTGCTCCTCCAGCTGCAAGGCCTTCGCGAGACCCTTGTGGAGGTAGTGCGGTGCCTGGTGGGAGGTCCACAGGGTGAGCTGCTTCGCCCCGGGATCCCACCAGGCGAGGGCACTGTGGGGCTCCATGGGCGCGTGGGTGCTGCCCTCGTAGAAGAACAGGTCCTCCCGCACGTAGTCCGCCTCCGCGAACCCCTTCTCCACGTCCCCGAACTCCAGGGATGCCAAGCGGTGCACGTTCCCGAAGGGTCCGTAGTCGTGGATGCGGGGCTCCGGGTGCGCCAATGCCTCCTCGATGCTCATGCGGGCTGGAAGGGGCTCGTAATCCACCTCGATGAGGCGGACCGCCTCCTCCGCGGTGTAGGGGTCCACCGCGGCCACCGCGGCCACGGGCTCCCCCACGTAGCGCACCTTGTCCACCGCCAGGGCGGTCTCGTCCTGTCCCACCGGGAACACCCCATACCGGATGGGGAGGTCCTTCCCCGTGATGACCGCCACCACCCCCGGCAGCTCCAGGGCCCGCTGCACCCGGACTTCTCGGATCCGGGCATGTGCCTGGGTGCTCCGGGCGAGCCTGCCGAAGAGCATCCCGGGCAGGGAAAGATCATCCGCGTACTGGGCCCGACCCATGACCTTGGCCCAGCCGTCCACCCGCGGGAGACGCTGCCCCACCACCGCGAGGACTTCCTCCCGTTCCTTGACCACCGCCATGTGCGCTCCTCCCTTACCTCGATCCGGACGTGCCCGCGGAGAGGTGCCTTGCCGCGGTTCCAACCGCCTCGATGATCTTCACGTATCCCGTGCACCGGCAGAACACCCCGGACAGGGCATCCCGGATTTGCTCCGGGGTCGGTGTGGGGTTCTCCTCCAGGAGGGCCTTCGCGGTGAGGATCATGGCGGGCGTGCAGTACCCGCACTGGAGGGCGCCGAGCTCCGCAAAGGCCTTCTGGAGGGGGTGCAGCGCTCCATCTTGGCCGAGCCCCTCGATGGTGGTGACCTCGTGGCCCTCCGCGTCCACGGCCAACAGGAGGCAGGAGAGCGTGGGTTTGCCGTCCACCAACACCGTGCACACCCCGCACTCCCCCAGCTCACACCCGTGCTTGGTCCCCACGAGCCCCAGGTCTTCTCGCAGAACCTCCAGGAGGGTCCGGTGAACGGGCACCAGCAGGCGGTACTCGCGGCCGTTCACCTGGAGGCGTACCGGCTGGTCCATGAGGCACCCCCGGTTTTGACCGGATGGTCAGTCTAGGGGAAGTCTACGCTCCCGGGCGGTTCCCTGAGCAATCCGGCCGAGAACCGAGGATGAATACTGCGGAGAACCGATGCGTTAGGCCAGGGGGAGTTGCCCGGCAGACCCCTCTGTACGGAGAATCACCCGGGCGTCCACCGCCACGCAGCCTTCCGGTCCCGCCACCACGGGGTTCAGATCCAGCTCCTGGATGTCCTGCTCTGCCAGCAGCAGCTCCCCCACCCGTACCAGCATCTCTCCCACGGCCCGGATGTCCGCGGGAGGATTCCCCCGGAGGCCCTGGAGGAGGCGGTGTGCCCGGGTCTCGGCCAGCTGCTGCAGGGCCTCCTCCAGATCGAGCGGGGCGAGACGGAAAGAGACGTCCCGCAGGAGTTCCACGAGGACCCCGCCCGAGCCCACCATGACCACGGGACCGAACTGCGGGTCCACGAGCCCCCCCACCACCAGTTCCGCGCTTCCCCTCTCCATGCGCTGCACGAGGACGCCCTCCACGGAGGCTTGAGGGGCAGCGCGGGACACCGCTTCCAGGAGCTGGAGGTACGCGGCCGCCACCTCCTCCCCCGACCGCAGGCCCACCACCACCCCTCCCACGTCGGACTTGTGCAGGATGTGGGGGGAGACCACCTTGAGGACCACGGGATACCCCATGCGGTCCGCGGCCGCCACCGCCTCCTCCGCGGTGCGGCAGGTGGCGAAGGGCGCGTGCGGGATCCCGTACGCCTGGCACAGGGCGTAGCTTTCCGGCTCCAGCAGGAAGCCGCGACCCTGTTCAAGGGCCCGCGCGATCACGGGATGGGGCATGGGCGGACCTCCTCACGAACTTCTCCGCGCCCGGTAGCGGGCGTATCGCACCACCTGGGCCAGGGCCTGGACCGCGGCATCCGGGAACTCGAAGGTCGGCAGCCCTCCGGCCTCGAGCCTTCTGCGGGCCCGGGCCACCGTATCCCCGAAGGTGAGCACGGGCAGCACGGGCTTGCGGGGTTCCGGCTGGGCCCGGTAGGCGCTCAGGATGGCCTCGGCCACCTCCTCCTCGTCGAGGAACGCGGGTGGGGTGGTGAGGAGGAGGACCGCATCCACCTCCGGCGCCTCGAGCACCACCCGCAGGACCTCCCCATGGGTCTGGGCACGGATAGAACCCGTCATGTCCAGGTAACCGTCGGGCCTGCCGATGGTGGCGGTGGGTGCCAGCACCCTCCGCAGGGCCTCCCGGACCGCCTCCGAGAGGTGGGCCAGCTGCAGCACGCCGCTTGCGGCCACCTCATCCACGCAGATGGTGCCCGGGCCCCCGATGGCGCTGCAGACGCAAACCCGGTTGCCCGAAGGGAGCGGCAGCTTCTCCAGGACCCGGACGAGGTCGTAGAACTCCGATACGCGGTGCGCCCGCAGGACGCCCGCCTGCCGGAAGGCCCCCTCGTAGATCTCGTCCCGGCCCGCGAGAGAACCCGTGTGGCTGCTGGCGGCCCGGGCTCCCAGTTCCGTGCGCCCGGCCTTGTAGACCACCACGGGCTTTTTGGGGGTCACCTCCCGGGCCGCCAGAACGAACGCCCGGGCGTCCCGGATCCCCTCCATGTACACGCCAATCACCCGGGTATGTGGATCCGCTCCCAGGTAGCGGACGAGTTCCGTCAGGTCCACATCCGCCATGTTCCCCACGGACACCAGCTTCGCTAGCCCCACCATGCCGAGGGGACGGGCCCACTGGAGGAACGAGATGGCAAACGCTCCGCTCTGGGTGATCAGGGAGAGACCGCCCTCTGGGTAAGTCCCGAGGTCGAAGGTGGTGGTCACGCCCGTGTGAGTGTCCAGCACGCCCATGCAGTTGGGCCCCACCACCCGGATGCCCCGGGATCGGAGAGGTTCCAGGAGCGCCTCCTGGAGGGCCCGCCCTTCCGGGGTTTCCGTCTCCGCGAACCCGCCGGAGACCACCACCACCGCGGCCGCGTCCCCGCGCTCGTCGTGGCGCTGCGCGATCTGCCGGGCCACCTCCACGCACACCCGGGCCGGCACCGCGAGGACCACGAGGTCCACCGGACCCGGGACCTCCAGGACGGAGGAGTAGGCGCGCAGGCCCGCCACTTCCCGCGCGGAGGGGTGCACGGGGTACACGGCACCGGGGAAGTGGGTCTGGGTGGCGAATCGGAGGATCTGGTGGCCCGGGGAGCCTGGATCCGGACTGGCTCCCACCACGGCCACCCCGCGGGGACGGAACAACGCGTCGAGACTCCGGGCGGTCCGCGGTGCTTCGCCTAGCTCAGACATCGGAGGTTCGCTCCTGCAAGCGCATCATCGCGCCTATTTTACAACACGGCCTCCTTCCCCCCTCGCGCATCGCCCATCCGGGGGAGTACTAAAGAAAGCAGAGGTCCACGGGGAGGTGCGGCATGCAGCTCGTCGAGGCTTGGACGGAAGCGCTTCGGGCTCGGCTCTCGGGTGAACCGGTCGCGGTCCAGGACGCCCGGGTGGGTGTCTTCTACACCGCGGTGGCCCTCGCCACGGGCCACGTGGGAGTGGCCTTCACCCCCCGCGGGCTTGCGGACACCGTCTGTTGTCCCCGCTCCGCGGCCTCCGCCCCGCCCGCGGGACGTCTGGTGGGCCAGGACGCGTGGAAGTTGGCCGCGGACGCCCGCTCCCCGGTTCCCCTCCGGCGGGCGGTGGGGGTAGCCACTCTGAACGCCCTTTCCGCCCTCGCCGTGGATCGCTTCGGGGTTCCCGGAGGCGTGCAGATTCCGGGCCTGGATGCCCTGGAGGCCGCGGGGGTCCTCCCGGAGGACCGCGTGGCCCTCGTGGGCGCTTTCTCCCCCTTCATCAAGGCCCTGAAGAACACCGTGTCGGCCCTCTGGGTCGTGGACCGCCATCCGGAGGCCCTGCGGGAGGAGGAACGCCCCCTGTGGCGGCCTCCGGAAGGCGCCTCGGAGGTGCTCCGGGAGGCCACGGTGGTGGTCATCACGGGGTCTGCCCTGGTGGAAGGAGGAATGGACGAGCTCCTGGAGTCCTCCCGCCGGGCGCGCCGGGTGGTCGTGGCGGGCCCCACGGCCCCTCCCTGGCCTGAACCGTTCTTCCAGCGGGGCGTGCACGTCCTGGGCGGGATCCGGGCACTGGACGGACCGCGCCTTGTGCGCATCGTAGGCGAGGGCGGCAGCGGGTACTTCTTCCAGGAGGCCGCGGAAAAGATCTGCCTGGTCCGCGAGGACGTGGTCCCGGACCTTCGGGCGGTCTCCGCTCAAGAGGCCCTCCGTCGCTCCTGACGGAGGGCCTCCCGCAGGCGGTAGCGTTGCAGCTTTCCGGTGACGGTCCGGGGGAGTTCCGGCACGAACCGGAACCAGCGGGGGTGCTTGTAGCGGGCAAGCCGCGCCTGCACGAGCTCCCTGAGCTCCCGCTCCAGCGCGGGCGAGGGCGTGTAGCTCTCCCGGAGCACCACGAAGGCCATGGGCTTTTCCAGACCCATCTCATCCGGCGCTCCCACCACCGCGCACTCCGCCACCGCGGGATGCTCCAGCAAGGCCCCCTCTACCTCCAGGGGAGAGACCCAAAGGCCCCCGGGCTTAAGCAGGTCGTCCGCCCTGCCCATGTACCAGTGGAACCCGTCGTCGTCCAGGGAGAAGAGGTCACCCGTGACGAACCACTCCCCCTGCAGGGCCTGCCGGGTCCTCCGGGAGTCGTTCCAGTAGCCCGCAAAGATCCCGTCGTTCTTCACCCAGAGGATGCCCACGCTCCCCCTCGGGACCTCCCGGCCTCCCTCGTCCAACAACTTCCCCTCGAATCCCGGGAGCAGCACTCCGCTGCTCCCGGGCCGGAGCTTGCGGGGGGTGTTCGAGAGGTAGATGGCGCCTACTTCCGTGGAGCCCACCCCGTCGAAGATGGGGACGCGGAACCGCTCCCACCACCGATCGAACACCGACTTGGGCAGGGGCTCCCCCGCGGAGACGCAGCACCGCAGGAAGGAGAGGGAGACGCGCCGGCCCGTGCGGTGCAGGTGGTCCAGGAGGGCCGCGTAGAAGGTGGGAACGCTGTAGAAGACCGTGGGCCGGTGGGCCTCCAGCAGGTCCAGGACCGCGCCGGGCTCGGGCCGGTCGGGATTCAGCACCACCTGGGCCCCGTACAGGAAGGGGCCGTCCAGGGAGTTGTTGCGGCCGTAGGAGAAGTACAGCTTGGAGGTGGAGTACACCCGGTCCTCTGGCCCCAGGCCCACCACCTCCCGGCAGTGCGGCGGCATGAAGTGCAGGAGATCCCGGTGAAGGTGGACCACGGCCTTGGGCCGGCCCGTGGTCCCGGAACTGTACATCCAGAAGGCCATGTCGTCCGGGGAGGTACAGGCAGGCCCCGGTTCCGGCACGGTCCCGCTCAAAAGATCCTCCCAGCTGACCTCGGAAGGCCCTGGTTCTCCCACGACCACCACGTACCGTAGGGATGGCGGAGGATCGTCCACGCACCGCAGGCGGGCCGCCACCGCCTCCTCCACCACCGCCACCTTCGCCCGGCTATGCCGGAGGAAATAGGCATAGTCCTGGGGGCTCGCGAGGGTGCTGACCAGAACGGGCACCGCTCCGATCTTCAGCGCGGCGAAGTACGCGACGTAGAACTCGGGACGATCCGCGAGGCCGAGGAGCACGCGGTTCTCGGGCTCCACCCCGAGCCGACGGAGGGCAGACGCCAACCGGTTTGACCGCTCGAGGAGGACCCGAAACGAAACGGTCTGATCCTGGAAGTACAGAACAGGCCGGTCTCCCCGTCCCTCCCGTACGTGCCGATCCAGCAGGAACTCCGCCAGGTTGAACGTCTCGCCGCTCGTGTCCCCCACTCGGGCCTCCCTTCCCCAGCCACGCCCATGGGAGCGGGGCGGCGGGACGTCCGTCAATCCTCCGGCTGCACTAAGTCGGGGGCTCTGTCTGCATCATCTACAGCCCCACGAACCGCAACCCGATGTCCTTCCTGCCGTAGCGCTGGTTGAGCTGGATGACCAGGGCCGCGAGGCGTTCCAGGGTCCCGGCCTGGTGCAGTCCTCCGGCGTCCAGGCCGCGCAGGCCGATCTGCGAGCTCAACCGGATCACTCTCTCCTTGGCCTCCGGATCATCCCCACAGACCAGGGTATCCTCCTCCAGGGGGGCTTCCAGCCGCTGGAGCCGGTGGGCGGAGATGGTGTGGAAGGCGGCCACCACCCGGGCTTCCGGCAGGAGGCGCTGCGCCTGCTGGGCCGCGGAGCCCGCCAGGGGAACTTCCAGTTCCGGGGGTCGAAGCCGGCGAAGGGGGACGGTGGTGTCCACCACCACCTTGCCCCGCACCGCCTCCCGGATGTCCGAGAGGATGGCTTCCTGCGCCGCGAAGGGAACGGTCAGCACCACCACGGTCGCGGCCTCCGCCGCCTCCCGGTTCAGGGATCCGGAGATCCGCGCTTCGGGCCGGAGGGTCCGGGCCCGGAGGGCGGCCTCCTCGGCCCGCTCTCGGCTCCGGGATCCGAGGATCACGGGAAGACCTGCGGCGGCCCATCGGAGCCCGAGCCCGAATCCCTCTTTGCCCGTCCCGCCGATCACGGCAATCACCTCGTGCTCCATCCACCACCTCCGGAGTTCAGGGCGTAGCGGATCGGATCCCCTTCCTCGGCCCGAACCCTTCCCCGCCGCTCCAGGTACGTGAGGTGGGCCATGGCCTCCACGAGCCCGAACCGCTCGTTGTGGGGATCCAGGTCCGTCCCGAAGAGCGCCAGGTGCACCTCGTAACCGGTGCGGGATCCTGTCCGCAACACGGCCTCCACGGTCTCCAGGCGGGAGGCGTGGTGGGCCAGTAGCTCCGCGACGCGCTCCGCGTATCCCTCGTAAGGATCTCCATGCCCCGGAAGCACCCGCCGAACGGGCAGGGCTCTTAAGCTCCGGAGGCTTCCGAGGAAATCCGCGAGGGGATCAGAACCCCCAAGGGGCCACAGCCCGATGTTCGGAGTGATCCGGGGGAGGAGGTGGTCTCCCGCGAGGAGCGTACCCGTCCGTTTTTCGTACAGGCACACATGGGCTGGCGCATGTCCCGGGGTGACCAGCACCTCCCACGCACTCTCTCCCAGATTCAGGACCTCTCCCTCGCGCAGGAAGCGATCCACCCGGGGGGGATGAGCGGGCTCCCAGACCTGCTTGCCGCTTTCCACGGTCCGGCGGACCCGTTCTGCGGGCATGCCCGCCCGGAGGAATTGAGCGGCTACCTCCTGCCAGACTTCTCCTTCCGGGCGGTACGCCCAAGCCACCTGGAGCTCCCGGGCTTCCATCCACACGGAGCAGCCGAAGGCCTCCTGGAGCTCCCGGGCCAACCCGAAGTGGTCGGGGTGTGCATGGGTGACGAGGAGGACGGCCGGACGCAACTTAGCCTCCCGGAGAGCCCTGAAGAGGATCCGGCGGCCTTCGGGGATGGGATAGCCCGCGTCCACCAGCACCGCGTCTACGCCGTCCCCCACCACGTACACGTTGACCCACCGGGTGGGGAAGGGAACGGGGACCCGAAGCCGGCGGACGCCCGGCGCGGCCTCCTCGAACCGCGGGGCAAAGCCCTCCACGGACCTAATCCCGGCCGAAGGCGGACTGTCCCGTGATCTCCCGGCCCACGATGAGGGTGTGGATGTCGTAGGTGCCCTCGTAGGTGTCCACGGACTCCAGGTTCGCCGCGTGCCGCATGGCGTGGTACTCCGCGGTGATCCCGTAGGCGCCCAAGATGAACCGGGCGTCCCGGGCCACCTCCAGGGCCGCCCGCACGTTGTGCCGCTTCGCCAGGGACACCTGGGCATAGTGCATCCGCCCCGCGTCTTTGAGCTGCCCCAGCCGGTGGGCAAGTAGCTGGCTGCTGGTGATCTTGGTGAGCATGTCCACGAGCCGCTCCTGGATGATCTGGGTCGCCGCGATGGGCCGTCCGAAAGCGATGCGACCCTGCGCGTAGCTGAGGGCCTCCTCGAAGCAGGCCACCGCCGCGCCCACGGCTCCCCACGCGATCCCGTACCGGGCCTGGGTGAGGCAGCTCAGCGCCTTGCTGAGCCCCACGGCGTTGGGCAGGGCCAGCTCCTCCGGAACCTCCACCTCCTCCAGCACCAGCTCGCTCGTGACCGAGGCCCGCATGGAGATCTTCGTGTGGATGTCGTGGGCGGAGAACCCCTGGAGGTCCGTGGGCACGAGGAACCCCCGCACGGTATCGGATTCGTCCTTGGCCCACACAACGGCCAGGTGGGCGATGGAGCCGTTGGTGATCCACATCTTGGTGCCCGTGATCACCCAGCCCCGGGCGGTGCGGCGGGCGCGGGTGTTCATGGCCGCGGGGTCGCTTCCCGCGGTGGGCTCCGTAAGCCCGAAGCACCCGATGAGCTCACCCCTGGCCAGTTTGGGCAGGTAGTGCCGGCGCTGCTCCTCGCTGCCGAAGGCGTAGATGGGGTACATGACCAGGGAGCCCTGCACGCTCACGAAGGATCGGAGCCCGCTGTCGCCCCGCTCCAGCTCCCGCATGATGACCCCGTAGGAGATGTTGTCGAGCCCCGCGCACCCGTACGCCTCGGGCAGGTTTGCCCCCAGCACCCCGAGCTCCGCCAGCCGAGGAACCAGCTCCACGGGGAAGCGTCCCTCCAGCCACCACCGCCCGATGTGGGGCAGCACTTCCCGGTCCACGAACCGCCGCACCGTGTCCCGCACGGATCTCTGGACGTCCGTGAGGAGGTCATCCACCGCATAGAAGTCCGAAGCCACCCGGTACGCCACTTCCTGCGCCATCGCCTTCCCTCCCGTGTTCAGTTCCCTGGTTCATCACCCCGCCCCCGCCTGCCCGGCCAACGTCCCAGCCACGCTGCCCGCCGGAGCCAGGGTGCGGTGCGATACCGTTCCTCCCCGTAGTAGACCCGAAGCCCCTCCAGGACCCCCACCAGGGTCCGGATCCCCACCCGTTCCGCCCACGTGAACGGGCCGAAGGGATGGTTGGTGCCCAGCTGCATGGCGATATCCACGTCCTCCGGGGCCGCCACGCCCTCCCCACACGCGAACGCGGCCTCGTTCACCAGGGTCGCCAGAACCCGGGGAAACACCCCGCCTGGACTGTCCCCCACCCGGAGGAGCGGAAGGCCGAGGGCCGCCAGGTAGGGCTCGGCTTTTACCTCCGTGCGTTCGTGCACGGTCCACTCCAGCAGCTTCCGATCCGAGAGGGGCGGAAGGGTCACGTATCCGGCGAGCCGCTCCGGCCGTCCCACCCAGGCGGCGCATTCCGCGCATGCGGCGTTCGTGCACGCCGCGAGCACCACCGCCTCCCCGGGCATGGCACCGTCCAGGGCCCGCAGCATCTCCCGCTTCCGGGTCCGATCCTCCACCTCCGCCTCGAAGGCGGCCCGGACCGCGAGGGGTTCACGGGGAGGATCGGGGACCTCCACCACCGCGTATCCCCGGTCCCGCAGCCCGCGGACGAGCTCCTCCGCCAGGCCCGTCCGCCCCGCCACCGCGTAGGGTCCGGGATCCGCCTCCGGAAGGGACAGGGGAGGAGAGGGAGGGCGTTTGCCTTCCTCGTAGACATAGAACCCGCCTCCCGTCTTCCGGCCCAGCCGCCCCGACAGGACCATCTCCCGCTGGAGGGGGTGAGGCCGGAAGCGGCTTTCCCCGAAGAAGGCGTGGTAGAGGGCCTGGGAGACCGCGTATCCCACGTCGATGCCCACGAGGTCCATGAGCTCAAACGGCCCCATGCGGAACCCGCCCGCCTCCCGGAGGGCACAGTCCACGGTGGGAGGATCCGCGAGCCCTTCTCCGACCATCCGGAGGGCCTCCCCGTAGAAGGGTCGGTTCACCCGGTTCACCACGAAACCCGGGCGATCCCGCACCACGATGGGGGTCTTCCCGATTCCCCGGGCAAAGTCCACCAACCGCTCCACGACCTCCGGCGCGGTTTGCAAAGCCCGCACCACTTCCACCAAGGGCATCACGGGCGCGGGGTTGAAGAAGTGCAGCCCCGCCACCCGCTCCGGGCGGGGCGTGGCCGCCGCGATCTCCGCCACGGACAGGGAACTGGTGTTGGTGGCGAGGAGCGCCGCGGGGCACACCTCCCCGAGCCGGCGGAAGAGGTCCCGTTTCAGCTGCAGGTCCTCCGGGGCGGCCTCGATGACCAGCTCGCACGGGCCCAACGCCTCCAGGATCTCCGTGGGAACGATCCGCTCCAGGGCCTGTTCCTGGGCGTCCCGTCCGAGCCGCCCTCCTTCCACCGCCCGCTCCAGATCCCGCCGGATCCGCTCCAGGGCCCGGGGCAGAGCCTCCGGGATCGCGTCGTACAGCACCACCCGGAGGCCTGCCAGGGCGCATACCTGCGCGATCCCGGCACCCATGGTTCCGGCCCCGCACACGCCCACCGTTTGGATCCCGTGGGCCATCCCGTCCTACCTTCCCTGGAAGACAGGCTTGCGCTTCTCCAGAAACGCCCGCACGCCCTCCTCCCGGTCCTCCGTGCCGAACACCAGGGCGGACAACCGCCGCTCGTACTCCAGTCCCACCTCCACCGTGGTGTCCATGGACCGCAGGATCGCCTCCTTTGCGAGCCGTACCGCCACGGGGGCCTTCGAGGCGATCTCGCGGGCCAGGGCGAGGGCCTCCTCCAGGTAGCGTTCCACGGGAGCCACCCGGTTCACCAGGCCCCATGCGTGGGCCTCCTGCGCGGTGATGTGCCGGCCCGTGAGGATCATCTCCATGGCCCGGTGCTTGCCCACCACGCGCGGCAGCCGCTGGGTGCCTCCCGCTCCCGGGATGATGCCGATGTTCACCTCCGGCTGCCCGAACCGGGCGGTCTCCGAGGCCACGATGAGATCGCACAGCATGGCGAGCTCGCACCCGCCCCCCAGACAGTACCCGCTCACCGCGGCCACCAGGGGCTTGGTAAACCGCCGGATCCGTTCCCAGGCCACGGGACGGTGACCGCCGAGCATCTTCAGGGCCGTCATGCCCTGGAATTCCTGGATGTCCGCACCCGCGGCGAAGGCCCGGTCGTTCCCCGTGATCACCACCACCCGGATCTCCGGATCCGCCTCGAAGTCGTCCAGGGCCCGAACCAGCTCATCGAGCAGCTGGGTCCTCAGGGCGTTCAACTTGTCGGGGCGGTTCAACCGGATCAGCCCCACATGGGCTTCCGGGATCTCCACCAGGATGTCCTCGTACGGCATGTCCACCTCCTCTTCCGGGATGTCCACTCCAACCTTACGACATCCATGGCCGCGGTCGCCCGGAGGCGTCCTCACCAAAAATCTGCTTCATCTGGAGGGGCGAACGGCCTTTCGCGCCTCCTCCACCGCCCGCCGGATTTCCCGGGCCGCGTGCTCCGGATCCTCGGAGCGCAGGATCGCCCCCCGGACCGCCACACCCCATGTCCCCGCCTCCACCACCTCCCGAACCCGGCCCGCTCCGATCCCGCCGATGGCGAGCACGGGAATCCCGCCGGCGGCCCGCACGATCGCCCTAAGTCCCTCCCGCCCCAGGGGCAAACCACCGGGCTTGGAGTCCGTGGGATAGACGGGCCCCGCGATGAGGTAATCGGGGTTTTCCCGGGCCGCGCGAACCGCGGCCTCGGGCGAGTGCACGGACCGCCCCCACAGGGGCCAGTTCCCCTGCGGGGGCGGGCTCGCTTCGGGGAGGTGCAGCCCGAGACCAAGACGGCGTGCGAGGTGCGGACGGTCGTTGAGGAGGACGACGGCCCTCTCCTCCACCGCATCCAGGATCCGGTGCACCAGGCGTTCCAGCGCCTCATCCGGGAGGTCCTTCTCCCGTACCTGAACCCCTTCCACCCCGCCCCGCACCGCCGCCCGGATCACGCTCACCAGGCGCTCCTCCCCCACCAGGTGCCGGTCCGTGACGAGGAGCAAGCGGGGGATGGGCTTCACGGGCCTTGCCCGGTGCGGCGCTGGGGTTCCAGGATGCGGCCCGTCAGGGGGCTGGTGGGCTCCGCCAGGAGCTTGACGGGCATGCGGCCCGCGAGGTAGGCCTCCCGGCCCGCGATGGCCGCGTGCCGGATGGCCCGGGCCATGCGCACGGGGTCCCGGGCCCGGGCCACCGCGGAGTTCAGCAGCACCCCGTCGCATCCCATCTCGAAGGCCACGGCCACGTCTGAGGCGGTGCCCACGCCCGCGTCCACGATCACGGGGATCCGTACGGATTGCCGGATGAGGAGGATGTTGTGGGGGTTGCGGATGCCGAGCCCGCTTCCGATGGGAGCCGCGAGCGGCATCACCGCCGCGCACCCGATGTCCTCCAGCTTCCGGGCGGTGACCGGGTCGTCGTTGGTGTACGGGAGCACCTTGAACCCCTCCCGCACCAGGATGCGGGCCGCCTCCAGCAGCCCCTCCACATCCGGCAGCAGGGTCTCCTCGTCCGCGATCACCTCCAGCTTGATGAGGTCTGTCCCCAGGGCTTCCCGCGCCAGCTGCGCGGTGAGCACCGCCTCCCGGGCCGTGTAGCAACCCGCGGTGTTGGGGAGGATGTGGTAGCCCTCCTCCTTGAGGATCCGGTACAGGTTCTCGGGCCCCTCCCCGAACCCCACCCGCCGGAGGGCCACCGTCACCATCTCCGTCCCCGTGGCCCGCAGGGCGTCCAGCATCACCTGGAGATTGGGGTAGCGGGCGGTGCCCAGGATCAGGCGGGAGCGCAGGCGGATCCCCGCAAGCTCCCAGTGGTCGTCCTCCGAGCCGCCCGCCACGGGCCGCACGATCTCCACCGCATCCCCCGGACGCAGGACGTACGTGGCCCACTGCGTCCGGGGGATCACCTGCTCGTTCACCGCAATGGCGATCCCCTCGGGATCCACCCGCAGTTCCCGGAGAAGACCCAGCAACCCGTCCTCCGGGAGGGGCCGGCGCTCCCCGTTTACCACGATCCAGCCCCGCTCGCTCACCCTCTCGCCTCCTCGCCCTCAGCTTAACACACCCATGGTTTCTGGGCGTCTGGCGCGTCTGTACAATGGGGCACCGGAGGGAGATCCGTGCCGCTCCCGAAGCTGAGACCCCTGGAGTTCTTCCCCGTACGCCTCCACGGCCGGGAGATGATCGGGGTGCGCGATCCGGAAGGGATCGTGGAGGACACCCTGCTCCTCCCGCCCGCGGTGGCCCTGGTGGCGTCGTTGCTGGACGGCGACCGGGACGTGGTGGACGTCCAGACGGAGTACGCGCGCCGGTCCGGGGGGGAGATCCTGTTCCGCACGGATCTGGAGCGGATCGTGGCGGAGCTGGACCGAGCGGGCCTATTGCTCACGGAGTCCTTCGAGGCCCGGAAGCGGGAACAACGGGAGGCCTACCGCCGGTCGGAGGTGCGGGCTGCGTACCTCGCGGGCCGCTCGTATCCCGCGGACCCCCAGGCCCTGCGGGCGTTGCTGCGTCGGCACCTGGACGCGGTGGATTCCGCGGAACTGGACGGGCTCCGGCCGAGGGGCGTGGTGGCCCCGCACATCGACTTCGCCCGGGGCGGGTGGTGCTACGGATGGGCGTACGCGGCCCTCCGCCGAAGCTCCGCCCGCACCTTCCTCCTGCTCGGAGTGGCCCACGCGGGGCCTCCCGTGCCGTTCGTGCTCACGGAGAAGCCGTTCCAGACGCCGCTTGGAACCGTCCCCGTGGACACCGACCTCGCGCGTGCGCTGCGGGCTCAGGCCGGGGACCTCACGGAGCACGAGGTCGTGCACCGAAACGAACACTCCCTGGAGTTCCAGGTGCTCTTCCTCCAAGCGGCCCTGGAGGATCGGCCGTTCGTCATCGTTCCCATCCTCTGCTCCGGGTTCGAGCGGTGGTGCGGCTCCGGCTCTCCCCGGGAGGTTCCGGAGATCGAGCGGGTCGTGCAGGCCCTGCGGGGCCTGGTCCGCCCCCGGGAGGACGTGGCCGTGGTGGTGGGGGTGGACCTGAGCCACGTGGGGCCCCGGTTCGGCGATCCCGACCCTCCAGATGCCCGCCTCGCCTCCCGCACCGCCCTGCGGGACCACGCGGTCCTCGGGGCCGTGGTACGGGGAGATCCGGAGGGATTCTGGCGGGAGGGGATGGCGGACGGGAACCGCCAGCGGATCGATGCCCTCTCCGCGGTGTACACCGCCCTGCGGGTGCTGGAGCCCGTGCGCGGAAAACTCCTGAGGTACGGGCAGGCCCCGGACCCCGCGGGCGGCATCGTCTCCTTCGCGAGTCTAGCCCTCATGTAGGAGGCCGCCGTCCGGCGGGAAAGCGGTCCGGCGCTCCGCCGGTCCGACCAGCACCACGTGCACCACCCCGGGGCCGTGCACCCCGGGCGTAAGGGTCTGCTCGATGTCCGCGGTGCGGCTGGGCCCGGTGATGAAGGTCAGGGCAGCGGGCAGATCGCACGGTGCCAAGCGCTCAAAGAGGGCATCCAGGTCGGCCACGATGCGGTCTTCGGGGAGCAAGGCGATGTGTACGGGCGGAAGGAGGGAGAGAAGGCGGTCCTGCGCCGGGCCCACGAGGAGCACGAGGCTTCCGGTCTCCGCGATTCCCCAGTCGGCGCCCGTGAGGCCCGCATCCGCTTCGCGGGCCACCTCCACCCCTCCCACCTCAAACCCCGCTGCGCATAGGGGTCCGACGAGCCTCCACACGCCCTCCGCCACCCCTACCTGCCTTGCGCCTTCGGCCCGCAGGATCTCCGATACGGTCCGTACGAGCTCGCCCTCACAGCTCCGGTGAACCCGTACGCCAAGTCTTGCTGCCTCCTGTACGAACCGCCCCACGAGGTCTTTCTGAAGATCCGCCCGGTACGGCGCGGCCTCGGGCACGGGGCCTTCGGGCGGGAGGGGAAGGGCCTGGACCCCGCGCAGGGCCCTCCGGATGCGGCTCAGGATCTCCGACCGGGCGTCCGCCATCTCCTCCATCGCTCCCGGAAGGTCTGCGGGGCAAGGCGCGGGAAGTCGCGCATCCGCGTCCAGGCCCAAAGCGGGCCCGGGAGGGCTCGGATGGGCCGATCTCCCCACACCAGCTGCTGCGCGATCCGCGCAAGCCGGCCGCTGAACCGGTACCGCGCGGGAGAGCGCAAAATCCAGCCCAACAGCCGCATGCCCAGGCGCTCCACCGGTCGCGCACCGCCCGAGGCGGCCGCCTGCGCCCGCAGGTGCACCAGCATCCGGGGGATGTCAATCCGCACCGGGCACACCTCCCGGCATGCCCCGCACAGGGTCGAGGCGTAGGGGAGCTCCGTGGCCCGTCCAAGCCCCAGGAGCTTTGGCGTGAGCACGGCGCCGATGGGCCCTCCGTACACCCAGCCGTAGGTGTGTCCCCCCACCCGCTCGTACACGGGGCAGGCGTTGAGACACGCCCCGCACCGCAGGCACTGCAGGGCCTCCCGCAGGTCCGGATCCGCGAGGATGGCGGTACGGCGGTTGTCCACCAGCACCAGGTGGAACTCCTCCGGACCGCCCCGGTCTCCGGGCCGCCGTGGGCCGGTAAGCACGGAGACGTAGCTGCTGAGCTTCTGGCCCGTGGCGCTGCGCACCAGCACCGGCAGGAACACCGCGAGGTCCCGCAGGCGCGGGATCACCTTCTCGACGCCCGCCATCGCGATGTGCACCCGGGGAAGGGAGGTCACCAGGCGCGCGTTCCCCTCGTTCTCCACCAGCACCACGCTCCCCGTCTCGGCCACGAGGAAGTTGGCGCCCGTAATCCCGACGTCTGCGGTGAGGAAGGCCTGGCGCAGGTGGACCCGGGCGGCCCGGGTGAGGACCTCCACGGGCGCGTCCGGCGGCGTCCCCAGGTGCCGGCTGAACAGGGCCGCCACCTCCTCCCGCCGCTTGTGGATGATGGGCGCGATGAGGTGGGAGGGCCGGTCCCCGTCCAGCTGCACCACGAACTCTCCCAGATCCGTCTCCACCACCCGGATCCCGGCCCGCAGCAAGGCCCGGTTGAGCCCGATCTCCTCCGTGAGCATGGACTTGCTCTTGACCGCGGTGCGGGCGCCCGCCCTCCGGCAGATCTCCACCACCACCCGGCAGGCCTCCTCCGCGTCCCGGGCCCAGTGCACCATCCCGCCCCGCTCCCGCACCTTCGCCTCCAACCGCTCCAGGTAGTGGTCCAGGTGGAGGAGGGCGTGCGCCTTGATCCGCTTGGCCCAGTCCCGGAGGGCGTCGAAGTGCGGCAGCTCCGCGGTGGCCCGGGTCCACTTCTCCCGGAGGTCCTCCGTGGCCCGGCGCAGGGCCTCCCGGAGCCGCGGATCCTGCAGGGCCCGCACGCTCTGCTCGGAGAACCGGATGGGGGAGCTCACGGCTCCCTCGCGTTCAGGAGCTCCGCGAGGTGCAGGGTGCGGATGGGGCTCTTGCGTCGCTGCAGGACGCCCCGGAGATGCATGAGGCACCCCACGTCCGTGCTGACCACCGCCTGTGCCCCCGTGGCCTCCAGGTCCGCCAGCTTGTCCAGGAGGATCGCTTCGGATAGCGCCCCGAACTTCACGGAGAAGACCCCGCCGAACCCGCAGCAGGCTCCCGGCTCCCGGAGGGGCACGAACTCCAACCCCTCCACGTTCCGGACGAGCTGCTCCGCACACGCCGCCGCCCCGAGCCCCCGCAGCAGGTGACAGGAGGGATGGTAGGTCACGCGGCCCCGCAGCCGCGCTCCGAGCCGGGTCACGCCGAGCACCCGCACCAGGAACTCGCTGAGCTCATAGGTGCGGCGGGCCACCTGTCGTGCCTGCCCTTCCAGGGCCGTCCCCCGCAAGAGTTGCGGGTAGAACTCCCGGACCACCGCCACGCAGCTTCCGCTCGGAGCCACCACGGCCTCGTAGGGCGCGAAGATCTCCACGAACCGCCGGGCGAGCGCCGCGGCCTCTTCCCGGAACCCGTCGTTGAGGAGCACCTGCCCGCAGCAGGTCTGGGCCTCCGGGAACGCCACCTCCACCCCCACCCGCTCCAGGACCGCCACCGTGGCTTCCCCCACCTCCGGGAAGAACTGGTCCACCAGGCACGTCACGAACAGCGCCACCCGGGCGGGGTTTTCCACTTGCCAGGTCTGACCCATCGGATCCTGCCCAAGTCGGAGCGTATCCGAAGTCCGTCCCGTTTCCTCCGGGGGAGGACCGGAAAGTACCCCGGAAGTGGTGGAGGCGGCGGGAATCGAACCCGCGTCCGAGGTGAGTGAGGGCAGAGCGTCTACGAGCGTAGCCTGCGTTTTCCTCTCGCACCCGGAGGCTCCCGCAGGCGGGATCCCCCGGGCACCAGCCCCACCGGTCTTAGTCACGCCACCGGGGGCGGAGCGGCGCGACGCAGCCGACTCATGACGCCCCGTCCCGGCCCGTCGGCCCTGCCGGGGGGACGGCCGCGGGGATTAGGCCGCGGCGGCGAGAGCAGGTTGCGTGACGCGTATTGCGTCTTCCAGGTTTTTTTACGAGGACCCTGGGACCTCGGCTCGCAGCCCTGCTTCTTCCCACCCCGTCGAGCCCATTCGCCCCCAGGGAGGGAAACCGCGGCAGGACCTTCTGCGCTTCCCTCAGGTGTCATTGTACCATGGGGAGAGCGCGCGGCGAACCCGCGATCCAGGGATGACCCAGGAGCGGACCCCCATCGATCGCCTGCGGGACGATGTCCGGCTGCTCGGGACGGTCCTCGGGCAGGTCCTCACCGAGCAGGGGGGGCCGTCCCTGCTCGAGCTCGTAGAGGGCATCCGGCAGCTGGCCATCCGGCTGCGGACGGAATACTCCGAGGAGGGGGACCGTCTTCTCCGGGCCACCGTGGAGAGCCTGGATCCGGAAAGCGCCTTCCAGGTGGTGCGGGCGTTTACCGTGTACTTCCACCTCATCAACCTCGCAGAGCAGAACCACCGCCTCCGGAGGCTCCGGGAGCAGGAGCGGGAAGCCTACCCGGCCCCCCGTCAGGAGTCCCTGCGGGCTGCGGTGGCGGAGCTCGCGGGTCGGGGGATCCCCCCGGAGCGCATCCGGGAAGCGGTGGGGCGCCTGGAGCTGTATCCCGTGTTCACCGCCCACCCCACGGAGGTGCGCCGCCGCGCGGTGCTCCGACACCTCCAGCACATCGGGGAGTACATCGCCCAGCTGGACAACTCCGACCTCCCCCCCACGGACCGCGGACGGGTCCTTGAGGCCCTCCGCGCGGAGACCACGGCCCTGTGGCAGACGGACGAGGTCCGCACCCTCCGTCCTCAACCCCTCGAGGAGGTTCAGACGGGGCTGTACTACTTCGCGCAAAGCGTCTACCGCGCGGTGCCCATCCTGTACCGGGACCTCGCGGAAGCCCTGGAGGCCCACGGGGTTCCCGGCCCTCCGCCCTGGCCCGTGGTCCGGTTCGGGTCCTGGATGGGGGGGGATCGGGACGGAAACCCCTACGTGGACGCCCAGACCACGGCCCGCACGCTGGAGCTGCACCGCGTTCTTGTGCTGCGCCGGTACCTGGAGGAGGCGGAGGCCCTCCGGGACGAGCTCACCTCCTCCACCCGTCGCGCGGAGATCTCCGGAGCCCTGCGGGCGTCTTTGGCGGCGGACCTGGCGCGGTTCCCGGAGCTCGAGGAGGTCGTCCGACGGTATCCGCACGAGCCCTACCGACAGAAGCTCAGCTGTGTGGTGGAACGCCTGCGGCACACCCTGGAAGATCCCCAAAGCCCCCTCGCCTACTCCGGGCCGGAGGAACTGCTGGAAGATCTCCAGTGCGTGCAGCGCAGCCTCGAGGCCCACGGAGGGGTCCGCATCGCACGCGCCCGGTTGCTGGATTTCCTCGTGCGGGTCCAGACCTTCGGGTTCCACCTGGCAAAGCTCGACATACGGCAGGAAAGCGGGGTGCACGGGCGGCTCGTGGCCCACCTCCTGCGGCGGGTGGGGGTGACGGAGGATTACGAGGGACTGGCGGAGGGGGAGAAGGTGGCGCTGCTCGTGCAGCTGCTCTCCGGCCCGTCCCTCGCCACGCCGCACCGGGAGATCTCCGCGGAACCCGAGCGGAGCACCTGGGAGGTGTTCCGGAGGCTTCCGGAATGGCAGGCCCGATACGGGCCAGAAGCCTGCGGCACGTACATCATCAGCCTCACGTCGGGCCCCAGCGACGTCCTCGAGGTCCTGTTTCTGGCGCGGGAGGCGGGGCTCGTGCGGTACGACTCCGCGGGCCGCGCCACGAGCCGACTGGACATCGTGCCCCTCTTCGAGCGGATCGCAGAGCTGCGGGCGTGCGGGGAGATCCTGGAAGCGCTGCTGCGCCTGCCGTGCTACCGGGCGCACCTGCACGCCCGGGGAGATCTCCAGGAGATCATGCTGGGATACTCGGACAGCAACAAGGACGGAGGGTATCTGGCAGCGGAGTGGGCCCTCTACCGGGCCCAGAAGGTGATCCCCGAGGTGTGCCGCCGACACGGGTGCGAGGTGCGGCTCTTCCACGGGCGGGGCGGGGCCATCGGCCGAGGGGGAGGGCCCGCGGAGCGGGCCATCCTGGCCATGCCACCGGAGGCGCTCAACGGCAGGCTGAAGCTCACGGAGCAGGGGGAGGTCCTCTTCGCCCGGTACGCGAACCCCCTCATCGCCCGCCGCCATCTGGAGCAGCTCCTGCACGCCCTGCTCCGGGCGCACGGGTGGAGTCCTGAGGCCGCGGACCCCGGGCGGTTGGAGCGCTGGGAGGCGGTGATGGAGGAGCTGGCGGAGGCAGCATTGCGCGCCTACCGGTCCTTGGTGTACGAGACCCCGGGGTTTTCGCGGTACTTCTTTGAAGCCACGCCCATCGAGGAGATCGGCCGGCTCAACATGGCCTCTCGCCCCGTCAGTCGCCGGGAGGTGCGGCGCATCGAGGACCTCCGGGCCATCCCCTGGGTCTTCAGCTGGACCCAGACCCGCACCAACCTCCCGGGATGGTACGGGCTCGGAAGCGCCCTCGCGGGATTCGCGGACCGCAGCCCCGCCCACCTCGCAGAGCTCCAGGAGATGTACCGGGATTGGCCCTTCTTCCGGAGCGTGCTGGACAACGCGCAGATCAGCCTGGGGACCGCGGACCTGCGCATCGCGCGTCTCTACGCGGAGAACGTCACGGACCGGCGGCTGGCGCAGGAGATCTTCGGCCGCATCCGGACGGAGTACGAGCGCTCCGTGGAGGCCGTGCTCCGGATCACGGGGCAGCGCCGGCTCCTGGACAATGCGCCCACCCTGCAACGCCTGGTGGCCCTGCGGAACCCCTACGTGGACCCCATGCACTACATCCAGGCGCACCTGCTCAGGAGCCTGCGCCGGGCCCTGGAAAGCGGGGACATCGAGCGGGCGGAACGGTGGCGGTGGATCGTGCTCCACGCCATCAACGGCATCGCGGCGGGCATCCAGACCACGGGATAGCCTCTACCGCCGGCCCCGGAGGGCCCGGGCGATCTCCCGCTCCGCCTCCCGCCGGGCGATCTCCGCCCGACGGTCCACCAGCCTCTTCCCTCGCGCGAGACCCAGCTCCACCTTCGCAAACCCCCGCTCGTTGAAGTACACCCGGAGGGGGATGAGAGTGTAGCCGCGCTGCTGCACCTTGCCCACGAGGCGCCGCAGTTCGGACCGGTGCAGCAGGAGCTTCCGGGGACGGACGGGGTCGTGGCCAAAGGGACCGGCCTTCTCGTAGGGACTGATGTGCATGTTCACCAGCCACGCCTCTCCGCCCTGAAACCGGGCGTAGGCGTCCTGCAGGGAGGCCCGGCCCGCCCGCAGGGCCTTCACCTCGCTCCCCGTGAGCACGAGCCCCGCCTCGTACGTCTCCTCAATGTGGTACTCGTGCCGGGCCCGCCGGTTGGTGACCACCGTCCGTTCAGGCACGGCCTTGGCCCCGCGGACGCACGAAAATGGCCCGGGCGGAGCACACCCGCTCCCCGTCCCGGAGGATCTCCCCCCGGGCCACCACCGCCCGGGAACCCTCCTCCTCCAGCCAGCCCCGCACGTGCAGCACCTCCCCAGGACGGGCGGGCGCGTGGAAGCGCAGCTCCATGCGGGCGGTGAGGGCGTATTGCCCGCGCCGGTACAGGAGATTGGCCATGACGTCGTCCAGCACTGCGGCCAGGATGCCGCCGTGCACGATGCCCTCGTAGCCCACGTGCAGGTCCGTGGGCCGGAACTCCCCGGTGAGTATGCCCTCCTGCTCCACGAAGCGCAGCCGCAGCCCCACAGGATTGTGGGGGCCGCACACGAAGCAGCGGTCCGCGCGCATCCCTACTCCTCCCCGGTCCTGTGCCCGCGCTCGAAGGTCCCGGACCGCCCGCCCGTCTTGCGTTCCAGCCACACGTCCGTGATGACCATCTCCCGATCCAGGGCCTTGCACATGTCGTAGATGGCGAGCGCCGCTCCCATCACGGCCACCAGCGCCTCCATCTCGACCCCGGTGCGGGCCACCGCCCGGGCGGTGGCCCGGATCTCCACGCACGACCGTGCCTCATCGAGCCGGAAGGAGATCTCCAAGCCCGCGAGGGGGATCAGGTGGCAGAGGGGGATCAGTTCCCAGGTGCGCTTTGCGGCCTGGATCCCCGCGAGCTGCGCCACCGCCAGCACATCGCCCTTCGCCACGGTTCCCTCCTGGATCCGGCGCAGGGTCTCCCGCCGCATGCGGATCTCGCCCCGGGCAGTGGCCTCCCGCAAGGTCTCGGGCTTGTGCGCCACATCCACCATCCGGGGCCGGCCCGCGGCGTCCAGGTGGGTCAGATCTCCCATCTCCACCTCCTAGCCAAAGAGCCGCACCCGCACCGTGCTCCCCTCGGGGAGCGTGACCCCGCGCGGAACCCGCACATACCCGTCCGCCCGGGTCATGGTGGTGATCATGCCCGACAGCCCCAGGATGGGCTCGGCCCGTAACCCTTCCCCTTCCCACCGCACCGCCACCCGCACGAACTCGTCCCGCTCCCGGGGCGCCTGGAGGGTCTTCTGCAGGCGGGCGGGCACCTCCCGCGGGCCCCGGAGATCCGCCCGCAGTCCCAGCATGGCCTCCAGCAGGGGACGCACGAACACCTCGAAGACCACTTGAGCGGAAACCGGATGACCCGGCAGTCCCACCACCGCCCGGCCATGGCACACCGCCAGGAGGGTGGGCTTTCCGGGCTTGATGGCCACCCCGTGCACCACAATCCCGGGCTCTCCCAGCCGCGGGATCACCGCGGCCAGCACATCCCGGGCCCCCACGGAGCTCCCCCCGGAGACGAGCACCACCTCGCTCGTGCGCAGGGCCTCCCGGAGCCCGGTCGTCACCGCCTCCTCGTCGTCGGGGAGGATCCTCCCGGGAAGGGGGACTCCGCCCAACCGGGCCACGAGCCCGCTCAAAGCGTGGGTGTTCATGTCCCGCACCTGTCCCGGCCGCGGCAGCTGATCCGGGGACACCACCTCGTCCCCCGTGCTGAAGATCGCCACCCGGGGCACCAGCCACACGGGGACGTCCACGATCCCCAGGCCCGCGAGGAGCCCGAGCTCCTGGGGCCGCAAGCGGGTGCCCGCGGGGACGGCCACCTCGCCCCGGCGGATGTCCTGGCCCTGCCGGATCACGTTCTCCCCGGAAGCCACGGGACGCGGGACCTCGACCTGGTCTCCGACCAGGCGGCAGTGCTCCTGCATCACCACCGCGTCCGCCCCTCCAGGCAGCATCCCTCCCGTGGGGATCCGGGCGGCCTCGCCGGGTCCGATGCGGAAGGTAACCACCTCGCCCATGCGGATCTCCCCCACCACCCGCAAGCGGGCCGGACGATCCTCCCGAGCCTCCCTCACGTCCTGGGCCCGGACCGCGAACCCGTCCACCGTGGACCGATCAAAAGGGGGGAGGTCCTGGGTCGCCAGGAGATCCTCGGCCACCACCCGATCCAGGGACCGCTCCAGGGGCACCACTTCCCTCCCCCGGGGCTGAGGAGCCGCGGCCTGGAGAAACCGCTCCAGGGCCTCCTCCACGCTGGCAAGCCGCGTGAATGCCCGCATGGGACCTCAGCGGGGAGGCGTGGGAGAGGGGGACGGGGAGAGGAGGGTGATGGGCACGATATCCGACGGTTCCCCCGCCCGCCGCACGATCTGCCAGGCCCGCCGCTGCGGATCGTAGCGCACCTTGTCCCCCACCTGCACGGTGACGAAGAAGGAGTACGGCACCGAGTACGGCTTGCGGTCCACCACGATGACGTAGTGCGGCGGTTCCTCGTACTTGTCGTCCACCCAGCCCAGCACCACCTTCCCCTGCTCCTCGCAGGAGGGGAGGATCTGGGCAAAGACCATGGCCGCAACCAACACGCCCAGCAGGGCCTTGAGTCCCATACCACCTCCTCGGCTCGGTCAGAAGGGTCCCTTACAAGCCTACTACGTGTCCCCTCGGTCCGCCCACCCACCCTGCCCGCGGCCGCCTCCAGCCCGTGCTATGCTGGGCGTGGGGCCTCGTGACACGGGCGTGACGAACCCGTGTCCTTGGTGAGGCGGATGGGCCACAGGATCCTCGTGGTGGACGACGAGCCCCACATCGTGGAGCTCGTCCGGTACAACCTCGAGCAGGAAGGGTTCGAGGTTCGGGTGGCGTACGACGGCCAGGAGGCCCTGCGGCTCGCCCGCGCGGAATCTCCGGATCTGCTCATCCTGGACCTCATGCTGCCCTACGTGGACGGGCTGGAGGTCTGCCGCATCCTGCGCCGGGAGAGCACGGTCCCCATCCTGGTCCTCACCGCGAAGGACGCGGAGATGGACCGGGTGGTGGGGCTGGAGTCCGGAGCGGACGATTACGTCACCAAACCCTTCAGCCCCCGGGAGCTGGTGGCCCGGGTACGGGCCATCCTCCGGCGTACCCGCCCGGATCCCAGCCTTCCCCATCCCTCCCCGCCCCTCACCGCGGGGGACCTGGTACTGGACCCCAACACCCGGGAGGTTACTCTCCGCGGACGGCCCGTGGAGCTCACCACGAAGGAGTTCGAGCTGCTGCGCCTCATGATGGCCCACCCCAACCGGGTATTCAGCCGGGACGCGCTCCTGGAGCACATCTGGGGCTACGACTACTTCGGGAGCAGCCGCACCGTGGACATGCACATCAGCCGTCTGCGGGACAAGATCGAGGACGATCCCGCCTCCCCCACCTACATCGTCACCGTGCGGGGGGTGGGGTACAAGTTCAGGCCGCCGGAGGGCGGCCTGCGCCGGACCCGGAAAAGCCCCCGATGAGCCTGCGGGGCCGTCTCCTGCTGAGCTACCTCGGGGTGGTCACGGTGGCCCTCCTCAGCGCGGGGACCTACGTGGTCCGGGCCGTGGAGCGCCGGTACACGGAGAGCTACACCTACGCCCTCCAGGTGCAGGCGCGGCTCGTGGCGGAGGGCATCCGGCCGCACTTCCGCGCGGGCGCGGACTTCCAGCGACTTGAGGAGCGGGCCCAACGGTTCACCTGGCGGCGGGGCGTGTACATCGGGATCCGGGACCCCCACGGCCGCAAGCCCCACCTCGGCCCCGCGCAACCCCCTCCCCCGCGGGAGGTCCTGGAGGCCCTGCGGCGGGGGGAGCCCGTCTCCGGCCAGCGGTGGGACCCCTCCACGGGGGAGGTCCGTCTCTTCGCCGCCTACCCCGTGGTGGAGCGAGGCCGCGTGCTGGGAGTGGTACACGTCACCGCGCCCAGGCGGTGGGTGGACCGGCAGCTCCTGCCCATCTGGTGGGCCTTTGCCACCGCGGGCGCGCTGGCCCTCTTCGTGAGCGCCTTCTTCGGGTTCCGGATCGCCCGGGGCGTCACCCGACCGCTCAAGGAGTTGGAGCGGGCCGCGGAGGCTCTGAGCCGGGGAGAGTACACCCACACCGTGCCCGCCACCGACCGGGACGAGGTGGGACGACTGGGGCTGGCTTTCAACCGGCTGGGACGACGGCTCCAGCAGACCATGGAGGACATCCGTGCGGAGCGCAATCGCCTGGAGGCGGTCCTGGCGGCCATCCAGGACGGGGTGGTGGCCATCGGCCCCACCGGAGAGGTGCAGCTGTACAACCGGGCCGCGGAGGAGCTGCTGGGACTGCGGCCGGAGGCCCTGGGTCGCCCCGTGGAGGAAGTCCTCGGCGGTTCCCCTCTGGCCAACCTGCTCCGGGAGGCCGCGGGGGGCAAGGTCCTCAGCGAGGAGCTGGTGCTTGCCGGGGAGGGGAGCCGGGTGGCGGAGGTCAGTACCAGTCCCATCCGGAGCGGGACAGGGCGGTTTGAGGGAGCGGTGGCGGTGGTACGGGACGTTACGGAGCTGCGGCGCACGGAACGCATGCGCCGGGAGCTCATCGCCAACGTGAGCCACGAGCTCCGCACGCCCCTCACCTCCATCAAGGGATTCGCGGAGACCCTTCTGGCCGGGGCTCTACACGACGAGAAGCATGCCCGGAAATTCCTGGAGATCATCGAGCTGGAGGCAAACCGACTCATGAAGCTAGTGGACGATCTGCTGGATCTCTCCCGGCTCGAAACCAAAGGGGTCACGTTTGAGCTGCGGCCCGTGGACCTGGACGGGATCTGCCGGAGTGTGGTGGAACGGATTCTCCCCCGCGCGGAGGAAGCGGGCATCCGGCTGAGCTACGCGGGGGAGGGTCCCCTCCTCGTGGTGGCGGACTCCGACCGGGTGGAGCAGGTCCTTACGAACCTGGTGGACAACGCGCTCAAGTTCACCCCCGAGGGCGGCGAGATCCGCGTGCAGGCGCGGCGGGAGGGGGGGGAGGCGGTGGTCTCCGTGCAGGACACGGGCCGGGGGATCCCCCCGGACGACCTCCCGCACATCTTCGAGCGGTTCTACCGGGCGGACCGTTCCCGGACCCGGGGGGAGGGCGGGTCCGGACTCGGGCTCGCCATCGCCAAGCACCTGGTGGAGATGCAGGGGGGCCGGATCTGGGCCACCAGCCGTCCGGGGGAGGGCAGCACCTTCTGTTTCTCCCTCCCCTCCGCACGGGAGGGGATCGCCTCTGAACCGACATCCGAACACCGGTGAAGGGCCCGCGTTGACACCGCCAGAAAGCGGTTCCTAGAATCGAGGTGCGGGGCCGTTAGCTCAGGTGGTCAGAGCGCAGTCCTGATAAGACTGAGGTCGGTGGTTCGAGTCCACCACGGCCCACCACAGGCAACGGTATCCAGAACCCTTGTCCGCTCCTCTGGCCCCACAGGAGGCAGGGGCACCGTGTAACGCAGAACCGCCTCCTTCCCCTCCACCACGACCTCCCGCACGAAGGACTGGATGAACGCCCTCCGTTCCGGGACGCTCCCTTCCATCAACAGCACCCACAGGTCCTCCGCATACCGCGCCACTTCCAGAAGGCCCCAACCGACTGTGGGTGGCAGACCTGGTATACGTACCCACGCAGGAAGGGGTGCTGTAAAGTGAGCGTGGTTCTGGACGTGTGGAGTCGGAGGGTCGTGGGATGGGCGATGCGCCCAGATGCCCGAGCGGAGCTGGTGGTGGATGCCGTAGCTTGACCGCTGTGGAGGCGGAAGCCCGCACCGGGCCTGGTGCACCACTCCAACCGAGGCTCGCAGTACACGAGCCTGCGCTTTGGGGCCCGGCTGGAGCGAGCTGGGATCCTGCGTTCCATGGGCCGCAAGGGAGACGCCTACGAGGTCGCTCTGTGCGAGGCGTTCTTCGCCACGTTGAACCGGGAGGTCCTCAGCCGGTGCCGTTTCCGCACCCGCGACGAGGCTCGCTCTGTGCTGTTCGCGTAGGTGGAGGGCTTCTACAACCGCTCATGAGCGGCACTCGGCGCTAGGGTACCTGTCGCCGGAGGAGTTCGAGAGGAGGTGGTCAGCGGATCTGGAACCTACTAGCGTTACCCTCTCCACGAAAGCGGGGTAGACCCAAACCGGGCGGTCCGGGAGGCCCCGACAGGGGGCCCGGGAGCCCTGGCCGGCCGGAAGGGCCGACGCGGTAGCGGGCCAGCAACGGGTGTACCGGTAGCCTGGGTAACCCCGGGCTACCGGTACACCCGTCTTCCCCGGCGCCTGATCCGACCTCGCGGGAGTGGCACATCCTCACCCCACCGGTACGGCGCGTTACAATGGCGGTGAGATGCCGTTCACGGTGAAGGACTTCCAAGACCTCCTGAGGCTGCTGCAGGAGCGCCCGGAGTGGCGGGACCAGCTGCGCCGGGTGCTGCTCACCGACGAGATCCTCCAGCTCCCCAGAGCGATGCGGGAGCTCACGGAGGAGGTGCGCCGCCTCGCGGAAGCCCAGACCAGAACCGAGGAGCGGCTGGGGCGGCTGGAGGAAGCCGTCACCCGCCTCGACCAGGCCGTCGTCCGCCTCGCGGAAGCCCAGGCCCGAACCGAGCAGCAGCTGGAGGCCTTGAGCGCGGCCCAGGTGCAAACCGAGAGACAGGTGGCAGCGCTGACGGAGACCGTCCGCGCCCTGGTGCGGGACGTGGGCGATCTCAAGGGGGAGAGCCTCGAACGGACCTACCGCGACCGCGCCCCCGCCTACTTCGGACGGATCCTCCAGAGGATCCGGGTCCTGGACGCCCAGCGGCTCGGACTGCTGCTGGACGAGGCGGTGGAGGCCGGCCGGATCACCCCGGACGAGCGCATAGACGCCCTGGAAGCCGACGTGGTGGTGGAGGGGCGGAGGGACGGGGAAGAGGTCTACCTGGTGGCAGAGGTCTCCTGGCAGATCGGAGCCGAGGACGTGGAGCGCGCAATCCGCCGGGCCTCCGTGGTCGAACGCGCGCTTCAGCGGCGCACCCTGGCGGCGGTGGCGGGCAAGGGATTGGGCAGGGACCGCAGGACGCAACGGGCCGTCTCCGCGGTGTGGCAGGTGCTAGACGGTACGGTCAGCCCGCCCGCGGACCGTCGAGGGATCTGACTCCGGGGAAGTCGTGCGGAAGAAGCGGGAGATCTACCGCCTTTGGGTTGGGCGATGAAGGTCCGGTAGGGGAGGCCGACGGGCATGCGGCTGAGGAAGTGGACCCTGGAGGAGTATGAGCGCCTCGTTGCCCTCGGCGTGCTAGGGGAGGACGAGCGGGTGCAGCTCGTGGAAGGGGAGATCGTGGAGATGAGCCCGCAGAACGCACCCCACATGGCCGCAGTACGGCTCGTGGAGGACGCCTTGCGGGAGGCCTTCCGTCAGGGCTTCGATGTACGGGTGCAGGGCCCGCTGGCCCTTGCTCCCGACTCCGAGCCCGAGCCGGACGTGGCAGTGGTGAGAGGGGGACCCCGTGACTACCGAGACCACCACCCCACGGGCAAGGACACCGTCCTCGTGGTGGAGGTGGCCGACACCACTTGGCGGTTCGACCGGGAACGAAAAGGCCGGGTGTATGCGGCGGCCCGCATCCCCGAGTACTGGATCCTGAACCTCGAGCACCGATCCCTGGAGGTCTACCGACGGCCGGAGGAAGGGGAGTACCGGGAACAGCTGATCCTGCGGGAGGAGGACTCGGTGGCCCCGCTCCTGCGGCCGGAGGTACAGATCGCGTCGCGGATCTCCTGCCCTGATCGCACCTTCCCGTCTCCTCGCCCAGCTGGGCCTTTTGGCCGTTCAGGGGTCTGACCCCTGCTATCCTAATTAAGAGGTGTTGCAGGAGACGGGGCAGGGAGGTGACCGGCGGTGCGGGACGAGTCGGAGAACGAGTACGAGGAATCGGGCGTCCCGAAGGAGTGGGTCGAATTCTGGAAGGAAAGGAGCTGGAGAACACCCTGATCGCGTACGTCCCGCCGCCAAAGCCGTCCACGGACAAGCCTTCGAAGAAGCGGTCCAGGAAGAAGTCCGGGCAGCCGGACGCGCCCGACGCCGGGGACAGGACCTGAACGTGGCCGTCCGCTTCCTGGAAGCCTTCCGTGGAGCCGCCGCCGGATCGCTTGCGGCCCTGGCGCTGCTCGCGGGGTGCGGGGCTGCCGCGGCGCCCGGGGCACCTCCGGCCTCCCCGACCTCCAGCCCGTCCGCATCGCCCTCTCCATCGCCCGCTCCGATCTCCGTGGATCTCCTCCCGGCGGCCCAGGGCTCCGTGTGCAGGGACGGTGCAGCCTTCCCGGACCGGACGCGGGAGGTCCGCGGCGCGGTGGGGTGGGTCGCAGACCTGTTGCCGAAGCCCGGAGGGAACCCCTGCCCGGGAGGACCCGCGGCCAAGAACGTCACGTGCCGCAGGACGGGCTCCGAGCGGATCGGCGGCCGGGTCGCGGACCGGTGGGAGGTGGTGTTCGAGGCGGGCGGCAGGAAGCTCGTGGTAAGGCGCTGGGTGGACCGGGAGCTGGGAGTCTGGCTCCGGTACGTAACCTACGAGGGGGCCACGTTCGAGGTAGTGGGGATCCGGGTTGGGTCCCAGCCGGCGTCCCTGTTCCAGGTGCCCAGGGACTACAAGCCCGCGGGCCGTTGAGGGGTCTGACCCAGCGGGGGAGCGGCACGGAACTTGCTAGTCGGGGATAGGAAGCGCAGACGAGTCTGAGTCCGGGATCGGGAGGCGGACCGTGAGCCGGTTCTGGATGCGCAGGCCGATTTTTCTCGCGACCGCGGCGTTGCTCCTCGTGGCCGCGTGCGGCATCACGCAGGGGCAGGGGCCCGTCCCCCAGCCACCCGGCCTCCCCTCCCAACCCCAGGTCACCCTCCAGCAGGCGGGGCCCCACGCGCCGGACAGGGTTCTGGTGCGGTTCCGGCCCGGCACCCCGCCCGACAAGATGGAAGCCCTCCACCGCCGGGTGGGG
Organism: Armatimonadota bacterium; assembly: GCA_031460175.1. Lineage (NCBI taxonomy): Bacteria > Bacillati > Candidatus Sysuimicrobiota > Candidatus Sysuimicrobiia > Candidatus Sysuimicrobiales > Candidatus Sysuimicrobiaceae > Candidatus Sysuimicrobium > Candidatus Sysuimicrobium tengchongense. The sequence goes on from JAVKGW010000005.1 coordinate 54,733, forward strand.
GGGCGCGTGGTGGACACCATCCCCCAGATCGGGGTCCTGGTGGTCCAGGTGCCGGCCAACACCGTGGCGGGCGCCATCGGGGTCTACACCTCCGACCCCGCCACGGAGTTCGCGGAGCCGGACGGGGTGGTCCAGGCCCTGGTGGTTCCCAACGACCCCATGTTCGGCCAGCAGTGGGGCCCGCAGAAGGTGGAAGCGCCAGCGGCCTGGGACCTCACCACGGGAAGTTCCTCGGTACGCATCGCGATCCTCGACACCGGGATCAGTTCCGGCCACCCGGACCTCGCCGGAAAGGTGGTGACGGCACGGAACTTCACCACCTCCCCCACGGTGGAGGACGTGGACGGCCACGGGACCCACGTGGCCGGGATCGCCGCCGCGGTCACCAACAACGCCACGGGAGTCGCGGGGATGGACTGGAACGCGCGGCTCATGAACGGCAAGGTCCTGGGCGACGACGGGAGCGGCTACTACTCCTGGGTGGCGAGCGGCATCGTGTGGGCCGCGGACAACGGGGCGAAGGTGATCAACATGAGCCTCGGGGGGCCCTTCCCCAGCTCGACCCTGCAGAGCGCGGTGGACTACGCCTGGAACCGGGGCGTCGTGCTGGCCTGCGCCGCGGGCAACAGCGGGACCACGAGCCCCAGTTACCCCGCGTACTACACCAACTGCATCGCGGTCGGAGCCACCACCCAACTCGACACCCAGGCCAGCTTCAGCAACTACGGGAGCTGGGTGGACGTGGGAGCTCCGGGGGTCGGGGTCCTCAGCACGGTGCCGGGAGGGTACACCTCCTACAGCGGGACTTCCATGGCGACCCCGCACGTGGCGGGGCTCGCGGCCCTGGTGTGGACCCGGCAGGGTTCGAATTCCGCGGTCCGGAACTGCATCGAGTCCTTCACCGACCCGGTAACGGGGAACCCCTTCGCGCGGGGGAGGATCAACGCGCGAAAGGCGGTGGAGTGCACGGGGGCGAGCCCCACCCCGTCCCCATCGCCCACACCGACACCCTCCCCCACGCCGACCCCTCCCCCAACTCCCAAGCCCCGGTGGACGCCCTCACCCACCCCGAGCCCCACGCCTACGCCTTCTCCGACTCCCACCCCGACGCCGACCCCTTCTCCGACCCCGACGCCGAGGTGGAAGTGATCCCGGGGTCTGACCCCAGGGGTCAGACCCCACTCTTGTCCGGGAAGACCAGGCGGGGTAGCATATGCCCGTGGCGTGGGAGCAGGTGGCCACCATCGTGGTGACCGTGGTCCTGGCAGTACTCGCCGGGATCCTGTACAACAACCGCCGCTTCGACGACGTGAACCGCCGGTTCGACGATGTCAACGCGCGCTTCGACGACGTCCACCGCCGGATCGACGACCTCCGGTCCGACATGAACGCCCGCTTCGCCCAGGTGGACGCCCGGCTCGCGGAGCTGCGCGAAGACCTGCGGGAAATCCGGACCCTGCTCCAGGACGCCCTGCGGACCAGGACCCCGTAGACCCCACCGTGTCCACCACCCAGGTGCAAGTGAGGCAGGGGTCTGACACCAGGGGTCTGACACCGTGGCGATGGCCCCGGTGATCCTCCGGGTGGTGTACACTCCGTGATAGGGGTGTACACTCCGTCATAGGAGCGTGAGGAATGCGGTTGCGCAGGGCTTTTGTGTTTCGCCTTCTGGTCGGTGCGGCGGCGCTCGGCCTCATCGCGGGGCAGGTCCCGGATGCGTCCGCCGCGCCGTGGTACAGCCAGCAGTTCTCCGCCACCTTGGTCCAGACCCCACCCCCCGGGCGGGGCGGCAGCAAACGCACGGGAAGGCTGTTCGTGGGAGATGCGGCTCTCCGGTTCGAGCTGGCTGCTCCGGGACCTGTGTACATCTACGACGTCCGCCGGGACAGGAGGTGGATCCTCTTCCCCGACCAGAGGCGGTACGCGGAGACGAAGGGGGCCGGACCCCTGGCGGACTTCCTCCCCAGGCCCGGCGGAAACCCGTGCGCGGGGATTCCCGCCACAGGAGTCACGTGCCGGAGGACGGGCACCGAGCGCGTCAACGGACGCGTGGCGGACCGCTGGGAGGTGCAGCTGCAGGCGGGAGGCAGGAAGTTCGTCGGCTTCAGGTGGGTGGACCGTCAGCTGGGAGTCCCGGTCCGGCTCGTGACGTATGAAGGAGCCAGGGTCGACCTGCTGGACATCCGGACCGGCCCCCAGCCCCCGAGCCTGTTCCGGCTGCCGGCGGACTACCGGCCTGCCCGGTGAGGCCGTTCAGGGCCTGACCACCAGGCGGGCGGGCCGGGTCCTCCGGAACTCCGGGGGCTCGAGGTACAGGACGCCGTAGACGAAGTACGTCCCGGGAGGCACCGGGTTCCCTTCGAGGTCCTTCTGGTCCCACTCGCCGGCGAACTCCACCGCTTCCCCCGGCGCCAGTGTCCTGAGGTCCAGGACGTCCCGGACCGCCCGTCCGTGCCTCCACGTCCAGACGGTCCTGCCCCTGCGGACCACCACGAAGTCGTGGGGAGGACGGCCCCCGAGGTGCAGGACGCAGGGACGCACAAACCGGTTGCGGGCCACGAGGGCGAGCCGGACGGTCTGCCCGGCGCTGGCCGAACTCGGTGCCCTCAGGGACAGCGCCGGGTCGCACCTCCCGGCGGCCTGCCCCGCACCCGGAAAGGCGACCACTCCGGCCAGGAGGCCTGTAACGAGGAGGGGGGCTGCGGCCGCTGGCCGCAGCCCCCCCGACACCACCCCGCTACGGGGTGAGGAGGAACGTCCCAACCGGCACACCGAGGTCCTGCTCGAACCCGTAGATGGGCGAGTGGATACCCAGGGTGTGGGCAGAGCTTGCTTCTAGACTCGCGGAGTGGATCGCGACCAGCCTCACGGACGTCTGGCTGGGCGAGACGATGTACAGGCCGCTCCCGCTGTCGCCCGGTGCCGTGCCGAGGTTGCCCGGGAGCTTGTACGTCAGGATCTGCGCGATCTGGAACTGGTTCGGCGCAAACTGCCAGTCGAAGTTGTTCGACATCACCACGCCGACCAACGTGGTCCCCGTCGTGCGTCCCACCTTCCACAGGTAGGAGCCCGGCGGGATGTCCGCGGGGCTCATCGCGCGGCCGACCACCGTGGAGTTACCGACGATAGGGGCCAGCGGGTTGTTCAGGACGCCGCCCTGGTAGGCGATCCTGCCCCGGGAGAAGTTGGTGAATCCCGCGTCCCACGTGGCGAAAAGGACATCACTGCGCCGGCACTGCGAACCCGCTGGGTAGCCAGCCGGGCAGGCAGCGAGTAGGGGGTCGTTCGCCTCCGCGGCGACCAGGTTCGCGGCGTCGGGCTGCCCGTACTGTGTTCCGTCAGGTCCGAACGTGGTGGTGGAGCAGTGGGAGGCGGTCAGGAACCCCTCCTGCCCGGTGTCCAGGCGCCGGGCCAGGGCGCCGATGGTGCAGTTGCTGGTGGGGTTCGGCAGGGGGAAAGCGATCTGCACGCCCGCCACCACCGGCCGGACCACGCCCTGCAGGTTGTCCCTCCGGAACTGCCCCACGTACACGACGAGACCCGAAGCGGGCACTCCCTTGGAGGCCGCCAACTGCCGGACCTGCTGGGCCTTGGCTTCGTCGGGGACCACCACGACCACCCGGTTGTCACCCGTGGTCCCGATCCCGACTCCGGGGCCGAGCTGCCAGAAGTCGGGCTTCATGGCGGCCGCCCACGCGTTCGCATCCCCTGACGCCGCAGGCGGCTGGCCTCCCGGAGGCTGCGCAGATGGCGGCTGGCTACCCGGAGGCTGCGCAGACGGCGGCTGGCTACCCGGAGGCTGCGCCGCAGGCGGCTCGCCTCCCGGAGGCGGCGGGACCACCCCGGAGTACTGGGAGGTACCGCAGGCCGCCACGAGCGCAGCCACGGCCAACAACGCGGTGAACCTCAACACGTCTCGCACTCTTCCACCTCCTCTCTGTACTGCCTTGTTTCCGTACTGCGGTGTCAGCGCCCGGGCACCGGATCGCCGGTCTTCACGGTTTCCCGGCGTCCCCGAAGTGCCAGGGCTGCGTGGGAGCCTTCCGGCAATCCAGTCTCGCTTCCACCTCCCTTCACCCTCAGGCTGTGCCTTGCCCCGTGTCACCTGCCCGGCGAGGGTGAGACCGCGGGCGTCGGGCTCTCCGCCGGGGGCCAGTACCGCTCCACCTTTGCCCTTGACCGCAGGTCGGTAACGAGCTCTGCGAGCAGCCGGTTCTGTTCGGCCGTCCGCAGGATACGCTCGATTGTCGGCCTCGCCTCCTCCAGGGGGGTGGTGCGCTCGGGCTGCCGGCTCAACACCTTGAGGACCGCGTAGCCCCCCTCGATGGTCTTCACCACCTCGCTCACCCCGCCCTGCGGTAGCCCCCAGGCGGCCCGGGTCCGTTCCGGGTCCGTGGCCCCCTGCACCAGCAGGGTCCTGCGTGGCTCGGTGCCGAACTCCTTCGCCACCTCTTCTGTGGACCTGCCCCGCAGGAGTTCCCTCCGGGCCGCCTCCGCCCTCTCCCGGGTGGGCAGCACCACCTCCTCGGCCACCACCGAAGGGGGCTGGCGGAACAGACGGTCCCGGTTCTCCCGGTAGTAGGCCTCCACCTGCTCGGCCGTCACCTTCACCTTCGCCCGCAGGTCTTCCAGGAGCTTGTTGCCCAGCACGGACCAACGGGCGAACCGGACCAGCTGCTCTCCGTACCGGCCGGCCGCAAGCCTCCTCGCGAGCTCGGTCCGCTGGGGCACCCGGCCGAGCAGCCGGTCGCGTTCGGTCCGCACCTCCTCCTCGGTGGCCCGGTACCCGCGGCGGGTGGCTTCCTTCACCAGCAGGAGCCGGTCCACGAGGGCGTCGAGGACCGCCTTCCGGAGCTCGTCGAGCTGCCTTTCGCCTGCAGGCCCCTCGTACAGGACCCCGGCGGCGGCCTGCCTCGCGAGGACCTCGAACTCCAGGTCTTCCCACCTGACCTCCTCCCCGTCCACCCGGGCCACCACCCGGACGGGCGGGGTGGCCTCCGCCTGAGGGGCAGGACAGTGAGGCCGGAACTTCCAGGCCCCAACCGCCACCCCGGCCGCCACCACCCACCCTAGGGCAGTCACACTGAGCAGGGCCCGGTCCATGCCCCTAGACCACCGATCCGCACTCGCAAGTTCCGAAATTTCATCGACACGCTCCTAAAGATCTCCATAGGGAAGGTCCGGGCAGACCGGCCGGTCCGCCCGGACCACCCCGTCACAGCCGCAGGACTAGTGCCAGAACGTCACCTGCAGCGTGAAGCCGCCCACCTGCAGCATGTCGTCCCCACCGTCGCCGTCCGTGTTCTCCTGACCAGCGGGGTTCGTCACTCCCCACTCGAACCGCAGGCCCAGGTACGGGGTCTGACCGGGGACCGTCACGGGCGGAGCGCCCACAGCGGTCTGCACCATCCCCGTCACGTCCACGGACGCGGGAGCAAGGAAGTTGTTGCTGTTGAACACCACAAGCCACTGGCCCACAGGACCCATCGCGTAGTCCCCCTGGTCCAGCGCTCCGTTGTTCAGGTAGTCCACCCGCACCACGCCAAGCGGCCCACCCATCACAGCGTTGAAGGGATCCGTAACCTGCCATGCCCGGGTGAGCAGCGACACCGTCAGCGTCGCGTTCTGCACCGCCGCCACCGGAGCCAGCATCTGACCCGGAATCGCAAACGCCACAAAGCCCCGGATCCGGGCAGGCGGGTTGGCCCCACCGAGGACGGGCGCAGTGCACGGCGTACCCGCTAGCGCGCCACCCTCGCAGTCCCCGGTCCACACGCCGCCGGCTGCTGTACCACCGCTGAACACCGCCACCCCGGCGTTGCCCGGGGCGGACGCCCAGCCGTTCACACCCGGAATCAGAGCCAGTGTCGCGTTCGTCAACTGCCCCGTCCGCGTCGTGAAGGTGAACATGAAGTTGCTCCCCAGACTCCGACCATCCTGGCTAGATACCTGCGCCGGAATCGTCACCGTGTACGTGGTCGTCCCACGCAGCACCAAACCCGTCCAGAACGCAAAGTTCCCAATCACCGTGCAGCCCGTGGGACCCGCAACCGGCGCCGGAGCAATCACAATCCCAGCCACGCACGGGTTCCCTCCACTCCCAGGCTGATTGTTCACCGGCGCGTTGAACTCCACCACAATCCCCGTCACCGGACCTACCCCAGGAACCACCCGGGTCCCACCAGCCAACGGCACCTCCGTCGTATTGTTCGCAGGCGTCGTGCTCTGGACCGCGAAGGCGGGCTGGACCGGGGCCGCCGGTGGTTGCTGGGGCGGCTGCTGAGGCGGGGCCGTGGGCGAAGTACCGCAGGCCGCGGCCACGAGGATCGCGACCACCGCCAGGGCCGCGCCCCTCAACGCACGAAATCGCACCATCGCATTCCCTCCTTTCGAACTGGGTTTTCACCCGCGGGTAGCCCCGCAGGCTGCTTCATAGACCACACCCCCACTCGGGAGTCCTCCTCGTTTCCTCCCGGGCGGGCGCTCCACCCCGCCGCCCGTTCTCCCTTGTATCCCCCCTTTCCCGGGCAGGGTCTTGCGGGGTACTCAGATTTCCGTCCTTTCTGTCGGTCCCCGGGGCCCGAAGGTTCAATCCCCCACCCCAGGAACCGATGCTAATTTTTGCACGATTCGTAAGGGCTCCGCAAGACCCGGGAACGCCCGGGCGGAGGGTGGAGCACGTTCTGTGTCGTGAGGGGGCTAGGAGGTGCGGGTGCGGAGGGCGTCCTGGAGGAGGCCGCGGAGCTCCCGGAGGTCTTCGCGAACCTCCCCAAGCCGCGCCTCCACCTGGGTGATCCGGGACTCCACCTGGGTGAGCCGCGCCTCCACCTGGGCGATCCGGGACTCCATCTGGCCGAACCGTGTGTCCACGTGGGCCAGGCGGGCGTTCAGGTCGGCCCGCAGGTCGTCGAGGCGGCGGTGGACATCGTCGAACCGGCGATTGACGTCATCGAACCGGCGGTTGACGTCGTCGAACCGGCGGTTGTTGTACACGATCCCCGCGAGCACCGCGAGGACCACGGTGATCACGATGGTCGTCACCTGCTCCCACGCCACGGGCCTATCCTACCCGGGGCGGGTCTTCGGGGGCAAGGGCGGCTCCCTATAATGGAGCAGAATGCCCTCTGCGGAGAAGGAGCGTGAACCGATACTGCGTTTCCGTCCTCCTCGCCTTCACTCTCGTGGCGACCGGGTGCGGGCTCTTCGGGGGAGGTCCTCCGGGGTCTTCGGGGTCCGCCTGCCTTCCCCTCTCCTCGGTCCTCTCCCAGGCACCGGCTGGTCGGGGAGGGACGGAGGGGAAGGAGCCGGGGGGAGGGATGAGGGCGTGGCCCGCGCGGGCCGTGGACCGGATCCTGGTGCGCTTCCGAGCGGACGCCCCGACATCGGAGCGTCAGGTGCTCCTGGCTCGGGTGGGCGGGGAGGTGATCCGGGAGGTGGCGCCGCTGCGGATGCGGGTGGTGCGGGTTCCCGGAGGGCAGACGGAAGCGGCCCTGGCGGCCTACCGGACCTCGGGACTCGTGGAGTACGCGGAGCCCGATGCCCTCGCCTTCCTCCAGAGAGAGCCCAACGATCCTCTGTACCGGAACCAGTGGAACTACCCTCAGATCCGCCTCCCCCAGGCGTGGGAGTGCACGGTGGGTTCGGGCGGGGTGGTGGTGGCGGTCATCGACGACGGGATCACGGACCATCCGGACCTCCGGGGGGTCACGGTGCCGGGGTGGGACTTCGTGGATGGGGATACGGATCCCACCTGGCCGGGGTGCCGGATCCACCCGGAGGAGTTCAGCCACGGGGTACACGTGACGGGAATCATCACGGCCCTCACGGACAACGGCCTGGGAGTGGCGGGGGTGAACTGGGGGCCGGGCGGGGCGAGGATCATGCCCCTGCGGGCCTTCGGGCCGTGCCCCGAGGACGGCGGCTTCATCTCGGATATCGTGGCGGCCATCGTCTACGCGGCGGACCGGGGAGCCCGGGTGATCAACATGAGCTTCGGCACCCCGTACTTCAGCGAGTTCCTGGCGGCCGCGGTCCGGTACGCGTACCAGAGGGGGGTGGTGATGGTGGCCGCGGCCGGAAACGGGTATCCCGCGCCCATCCAGTACCCCGCCCGGTTCCCGGAGGTGATCGCGGTGGGAGCGGTGAACTGCCGGAACGATGCCACCTACTACTCCGCGGAGGGTCCGGAGCTGGAGGTGGTGGCGCCCGGAGGGAGCTCGGTAACGGAGTGCGGGTTGGACGGGGCAACGGACGGGGACCTGGTGTGGAGCACCAGCACCAGCCTCGCCCAGGGTCACGGGTACTTCCGGGCTCAGGGCACCTCCATGGCGGCCCCGCACGTCACAGGGGTGGTGGCCCTAATGATGGGGCGGGGCTTTTCGGGGGTGGAGGCGATCCGGCAGCGGCTGCGCAGTACGGCCATAGACCTCGGGCCCGCGGGCCGGGACGACCGGTTCGGGTGGGGCTTGGTGAACGCGCAGGAGGCCGTGGGGGCGAGGTAGACGGCCGGCAGGAGAGCGGGTTTGATCCGCCGAAATCTTGAGGCGGGGAGGTGATGGGAATGGCCCGGCGGAGCATCCTGGTGACGGCCGCGGTAGCGGTGGCGATCCTCGCGACCGCGTGCGGCCAGATGGGAGGCGGGCCGACTCCCACCCCAACCCCGACCCCGACGCCGACCCCTACACCCACGCCCCCTCCGCAGACCGTGACCCTCATGATGGTTCCGGGAGGGGGGACGGTTTGCGCGGACGGCGCTCTGGCCACTGGTGTGTTCCAGGTCGGGGTTGACGTGGCGGCGGGCGGCACCAATAACGGAATCTGCCCTGATCCGGATCCGGACGGGGACCTGGACTCCACGGACGTCGTGCGCGCCTTCCTCGCCTTCGTGCGGTCTCCCATCCCCACGGGTGCGACGATCCTCTCCGCGATCCTCACGGCCCAGCGAACCCAGACGGGGAACCCTTACCCGGCCGGCCAGCAGCTCCTGGTGGAGGCCACGCCGTGGGTGACAACCGGCGGAGGCCTGGACGCCTCTGACTTCATCGCCCCGAACCTGGGCGGCACGGTCTCCATGGTGGCGGCCACCGGGCCCGGAACCACCCTGCTTGTGGACATTCGGCCCCTCGTGCAGGCCTACGTCAGCCTGGGATCCCCGACCATCGACCTGCGGCTGCGGCTCCTGAACGAGTCGCTTGCCGCTGGGGATCTCGACACCCTGGTGCCCGGCAGCATCGCGCTCCAGGTGACCTACCAGCCGTAGGGACTCCATGCGGCCCTGAACCTCCGTCCTGGATTTTGCGACTAATCCTGCGGAGGGCGCAGGGGTCCAGGCCCGGATCGCCGAAGCTCACGGGAGGCGATGACGGACGAGGAGCTGCTGCGGCTCATCGCGCAGAAGGATCCCACGGCCTTCCGGGAGTGGTATGACCGGCACAGCCGGTCCGTGTACGGCTACCTGTATCGGATGCTGGGAGACGCGCACGCGGCGGAGGACGTGTTGAGCGAGGCCATGTTCGCGGTTTGGCTGGAGGCGGCCCGGTTCCGGGGAGAATGCCGGCCGCGGACGTGGCTGTTCCGCATCGCCCGGAACAAGGCGGTGGAGTGGCTGCGGCGGCGGTCCGCGGCCCGGGAGGACCTGGACGGGGAGGCGAGGGAGCCCGAGGGGCGGGGATCCGAGGGGACGGATCTCCGGCTCGCGGTGGAGCAGGCCCTGGGGGCCCTTCCCCGGGAGCAGCGGGAGGTGGTGGAACTCGCCTTCTTTTTCGGCTTCCCGTACGAGGACATCGCGAGGATCCTGGGCTGCCCCGTGAACACGGTGAAGACCCGGATGTTCTGGGCCAAGCGGAGGCTGCGGGATGCCCTCGGACCGGCGGAGGAAAGGGGGAGGGAGGAGGGATCAGGGACTTGACGACGGACCACGAGCGGCTGAGGCGCTTGCTCCCGTGGTACGCGGCGGGAACCCTGGAGGGGGCAGAAGCCGCCGCGGTGGAGGAGCACCTCGCCGGATGCCCCCGATGCAGGCACGAGATGCAGAGCTGCTTGCAGCTGCGCAGAAGCCTCCAGAACCTCTCCAGCTCCCTCCCCCCTCCTCCTCCGGAGGTTCTCTCCCGCACCTGGACCCGCATCCTCCGGCACGAGCGTGAGCGGGGCCGTCCCGGTTTCGCCCGGTACGCGGGGCTTATTGCGGCCCTCGCGGCCGCGTGGGTCGTGGCGGTGGCCGGCGTTGTCCCTCACCCCGGCCCCTTCGTCACCCTCGGCGTCGCCCGCCGGGAATCTTCCCCCGTGCTCCAGGTGGTCTTCCATCCGGGGACCACGGAGGCGGAGATCCGCGCCCTGCTGCAGGAGATCGGCGGCACCATCGAGGAAGGGCCTCGGGCAAGCGGGCTGTACCGGATCCGGCTGAGCAGGGACACGGATCCCGATCGGGCGGTAGAGCGACTCCGGCGGGATCGGGCGGTACTGTTCGCAGAACTCGAGCCCTAGGAGCTGGATGCGCCCCCTGCATCGGGTAGGCCTGTACCTGGTCCTCCTGGCCGTGGCGGTCCTCCCGGCCACGGGAAGCCCGGCCGGTGCCACGGGAAAACCGGACCTCCCCGCTCCTCCCGGAAGCCCCGCGGAGCAGCCACCAGGTCCTCCTCCTCACCCGGGGATTCCCGGTTCCCGGGAATTCCCGGGAGGGGGTCAAGTGCCGACCTCCTCGGCGGCCGCGCCCGGGGTCCGGGTGGTCTCGGAGAGCGTGGGGTTCGAGGGAGGAGGGCACACCGCGGCGGTGGAGCCTGGCCGACCCCTGAGGGGAAGGATCCTGGTGGAGGCGGATCACCTGGCGGAGGTGGTGGCCCGGTGGCAGGTGGACGGGGAGGTGGTGGGGGAGACCCGGGTCCGGTTGGAATCGGGTCGGAAGACCCTCCTGAGCCCCCCGCTCCCAACGGGGAAACCCGGCCGTTACGTCCTCGACGTCTCCATCGAGGGTGCCCGTACCTTCGCTACTTCTTATACGGTGAAGGGGAAGGCCGGCCCCGACCGGGTGCCGGACGAGGTGGTAGCCCTCCTGGATCCCTCAGAAGGCCTCCCGGAGCGGGTTGCTGTGCAGTCAGGGCTCCTCCTCCTCCGGGCCCACGCGCTCCCGTCCACCGGGGAAGTACTGGCCACCTACCGGGTTCCCCCGGGACTGGACTCTGAGGCCGTGCTGGAGCGGCTCCGGAAACTTCCCGGCGTCCGGTCCGCGGACCTGGTGGTCCTCCTGGAAGGAGCCGCGGGCGGAGACCTGCGGGCCCTGCAGTACGCGCCCGCCCTTCTCGAGGTGCCGAGCGCCCTGAAGTGGACCCAGGGCCGGGATGTCCCCATCGGCCTCGTGGACACGGGCTTGGACGCCTCGCACCCGGAGTTCGAGGGCCGGGTGGTCCGGGCGGGGGACGTGACCTCCTCCCCGTACGAGCCCGAGGTGCACGGCACCGCGGTGGCCGGGGTGATCGTGGCCCGGCAGCGGCTTGTAGGAGTGGCACCCGGATCCCGGATCCTGGCCATCCGGGCCTGTACCGCGGTCCGGAAAGGAGGGCTTGAGGCCCGCTGCCGCACGGACGACGTGATCCGGGCCCTGGACCTCGCGGCGAGGTCGGGGGCCCGGATCGTCAACGTGAGCCTCGGAGGACCCCCGGACGCGGTCCTAGGGTGGACGGTGCAGAGGCTCCTCGAGGCCGGGATCCTGGTGGTGGCGCCCGCGGGGAACGGGGGGTCAAACCGGGCTCCCCCCTACCCCGCGGCCGTCCCGGGCGTGGTGGCGGTGGGTGCGACGGACCGCAGGGATCGGCTTGACCCCACCAGCACCACCGGGAGCTTCCTGTCCGTGGTCGCTCCGGGCGTGGACATCCTCACCGCGTTCCCGGCCGGCCGGTACCTCTTCGTATCCGGGACCTCCTTCGCCGCGGCCCACGTGTCCGGGGCCGCGGCCCTCCTCCTGGAGATCCTTCCGGGCCTCGGGCCAAAGGCGGTGCGGGTGGCCCTGGAGAGGACCGCCCAGGACCTCGGCCCGCCTGGATTCGATCCCGAGTACGGGTGGGGGCGCATCTCCGCCTGCCGGCCGCTGGAGCTCGTCAGGCGCACCGTTCGGTGCCGCTAGGCCTTCAGGGCGCGATGAAGACTGTCCGGCTGTAGGACTCCCGGATCGTGCGGGGAATGGGCTCCCGGGCGAGCACCGCGGAGGGCCGCACCCGGAGGGGGATGGGCGCCCGGAGGGTGCGGGCGGGGGAGATGCCCACCACGGAGCCCGTGCGGCCCAGGACCCAGCCCGCGGGCCGCTCCGAGTCGGTCGCGTAGACGTACACGAAGGAGCCGGGGCGCAGAAGGGAAAACGGGAGGCGGGCAGTACCTCCGTCTCCGCCCCGGACCCCGACCCAGACCGGACGGCCCGCGGAGTCCCGCAGGTTCACCTCGTGGGCCCCGGCTCCGGGCGCCGGGGTCCACCGGAAGGAGGAGGTGCCCGCGTCCCAAGCGGGGGCCCCCGGAGCCTGGAGGTAAGAGACGAGGATGGAGCCGTCCCGGAACGGCGAACGCGTGACGGAGACCTCTCCGGTCCCGTCCTGGACGGTAGCGTCGTAGGCGTACCCCAGGGCGAATACCCCCACGAAAGGACTCGTCGCACCCAGCACGGGGGGAACCGGGACTTCCTGCTGTACCGCCAGCTGCCCGATGAACGGGCCGGTGTAAGCCTGGGCCAGCTCCAGGTCGTCCAGTTCTCCCTGGGGACGGGCGAGGACGTACACGAAGCTGAACCCGTTGCGGCCCAGGGCTCGGAGCACGTCCCGGGCCGCGGTGTCGTAGAGGAGGAGGAGGCTCGCGGTCACGGGTGCCAGGCGGACGGTGCCCGCCTCCGCGCTTCCGTCCGGCGGGAGGCTCACGGAGGGGATGAGGGCGTACTCCCGGAAGAACTGGACGTCCCCGGAAGGGGATCGGCCCGTGTAGTTGCCCGCGAAGAAGGGCCGCGTGGAGCCGTGCCGGGCCACGGAGTCCGTCCACACCTCGAACGTCCCGTCGTCGTTCGTGATCCCGGAATCCATCCAGGGCGGGCTCGTCCGGTTCCCGTATGCCCCCCACCACACGAACCCGAGAGTCCCGGGACTCCCAGGCTGCTCGCCGCGGGGGAGGAAGCCCGGTTGGGGGAAGCCCGAGGAGTTCAACAGCCTGCCGCGGACCGCGGGCCGCGGCTGGGAACCCGGCGGGGGGGATCCAGCGGGTTTCCGGAGGGGGAGGGCGATCCGCAGCTGGAACTGGGTCTCCGAGGTGTGCAGGTCGTACACGGAGAGGGCCGCGGCTCCGGCCTGGTCCGGGGGAAGCACGTGGATCGCGTAGGCGAACGAGCCCCCGAGCCCCGTGTCGAAAACCCCGGAGGCGTCCGTGTAGACCACCACGGTCCGGTTCTCGGTCTCCACCGTGACCCGGGCACAACCGATGGGCCTCCCGGAAACCTGGCCGTCCGTGCCCATCCCCTCCACCACCACACCTCGCAGGGTGTTGGTCCCGGGAGGCGCGGGCCCGGTGGGGCACGCGGCGCCGGGCGATCCCCCGAATCCCCCGCACGCGGCGAGCACCAAGGCCGCCACCAGGAGAAACCCTCGACGCATCTGCGCTCTCCGAATCCCTGAAAATTCGATGCCCAATCCGGAATACCTGGCTTCCGGCCGAGGCGCCGGTGAACCGCCCCGGCCCGGGGGGCGTCTATTGGTGTAGAATACCGCGAGGAGGTTAAGGGTGCCCCGGGCGATGTTGCTGTTCCTGGTCCTCGCGCTGGCCACGGGGGCTGCGGCTCAGGCAGACGGGCGGCTCCTCGTGGTCCGGGTGCACCTGAGCGGCCCCGTGGACGACGGGCCGGAGGCGGGCCGGTACTTCGTGGCCTTCAGCACCCTGCCCGGGCTCCTCACGGGCCCGACTCCCTCCGGGGAGAACTGGACGCACTACGCCCTGTACCATCGGGGCCGGTTCTTCTTCGCGGCCCGGCGCACGGTGGATCTCCCACCGTCTCTGTTCCGGACCACCCTGCCTCCCGAGCCATGCAACTGCGGCAGCGTGGGCCCGGACCGCAGGTCCCTGAGCGTGGAGGTCCCCCTCTCGCGCCTTGCGGACTCGGGCCGGCTGCAGGGGCCGATTAAGATCAACGTGGTCACCACGGACCAGTGGTACCGGCCCCTGGACGCCCTGGGCCGGGGGATCGAGGACTCCTTGGGGTTCGTCTCCTTCGACCCCGCCCGGGACGTGATGGTGCGCGGGGAGGCGCCTGCGGGAAACGCCCCGCCGGCTTACGACGTCGTGGGCGTGGAGGTCACCCTCCGAGTTCCTTGAGGAGGTGCACAGATGCGGTGGCTGGCCTTGGCCCTATCCGCGGTGCTCCTGGCGGGGTGCGCGGAGTCCAACCTGATCCGGGGAGCGGCCACGGACCGCACCCCGCCCACGGTGACCGCCACGGAGCCCGCGAACGAGGCCCAGAACGTCACGGAGGGCCGAATTACCGTCACCTTCAGCGAGCCCATGGCCACGAACACCGTGCAGCTGCGAGCTAACCCCAGCCTCACCCTGGGGGTGGCCACCTGGTCAAACGCGAACCGCACCGTGACCTTCGTCCCCTCGGACCTCCGACCCAACACCACGTACACCGTTACCGTCACGGGGCGGGACCTGGCGGGGAACGACCTGCAGCAGCCCTACACCTTCCGGTTCACCACGGGCTCCGTCGTCCAGTCCGGGGCGGTGACCGAGGGGTTGCTGCGGGGCCGGGTGTTCGCGGGCGCGGACGAGCGGGTGTACGCGGTTTTCCTCGCCTACCTCGTGGGCCTCGGCGAGCGGGCCGCGGCGACCCTCACGGAGGACCAGCGAACCCTCCGGGAAACCGTGGAGCGCACCGCGCCGGAGGCGGTACGAAAGGTCCGGGAGTTCCTCGGCCAGCATCCCGCCACCGTGCGGGACCTATCGGAGTACGCCCTGTGGCTCACCCCGGACTTGCGGGTCGCCCCGGTCCCGCAGCCCGTGCAGGGAACCTCCCGGACGGGCCCCGCTTCCCCGGGGCCCGCGCGTCCGGGTCCTTCCCCCACCACGGGTCCCGTGCCGGCGAGCCCCACACCCACCGCAAGCCCCTCCTCCCGTGCCAACCTGCGGGGGGCGAGCGCCGGGCCCGGAGCCCCCGCGGCCCAGGCCAACCCCTCCCCGGCCGCGGGGCAAACCCGAAACGGGGTGGTGCAGCGGCTGAGCGGGTTTGACGCGCTGGTCCGGGAGCTCTACGCGGAGGCGAAGGGGCAGGACCTCTGGGCGAGGGCCCGGGAGGCGCATGAGCGGGAAGTCGTCCAGCTGCGGGACGCGGGGGAGGACCGGTTGCGGCAGGCCGCCACCTATCTCCGGATCTCGAGCCTCCCCTTCGCCCGACTGGTCCTCGTGCCCAACCTGTTGGCGCCCCGGGACTCCCTCGCGGAGGTACAGTTCGGGGAGGTCCTGCACGTCTTCACGGGTCCGTCCACCGGCCCCAACGTGCGGGGGGTCGTTCGGGTCTTCCTCCGATCCGTAGTCACCCCCCTCTTGGCCCAGTACCGGGAGGCCGCCTTACAGTCCCGGGAACTCTTCGACCTCGTCAAGCAGGAGGCGGAGGCCCGGGGATGGGAGGACTGGGAGACGGTAGTGCGGGAGAGCCTCGTCCGGGCCGTGGAGGCCCGCATGTTCCTCCCCAACCCTCAGGAGCAGTCGGACTACCTGGATGCCACCTTCAACGAGGGGCTGGTGCTCGTGCGGCACTTCGCCCAGCGCCTGGTGGACCTGGAGCGGGGGCAGGTCAACCTCCCGCGGTTCGTACTGGACGCCCTCCGGAACGTGAACGTGCCGCAACTGCGTCAGCAGTGGCAGGGGAGGAGGAGGTAGCGGATCCATGCCCTCCCTCCTCGACCGGTACGTGGCCCGCGAGCTCCTCTCTCCGTTCCTCGCAGGGGTCTTCGCGTTCCTCGTCATCCTCATCGGCGACATCCTCTACGTGCTCGCGGAGTACCTGGCGCGGGGACAGGTACCGTTGTGGGCCCTTCTGCGCCTGTTCTTCTACAAACTCCCCCACATGCTAGTGATCACCTTCCCGGTCGCCACCTTGCTCGGAACCCTGCTGGGGATCGGGCGGCTCACGAAGGACGGGGAGATCATCGCCCTCCGGATGGCGGGGCTCCCCCTCACCCGGATCTTCCTCCCCGTGATGGGGTTCGGGCTCGTGGTGAGCGTCCTCAGCTTCGGGGTGAACGAGTACCTCACGCCCCTCGCGAACCGGAAGGCGGATGAGTTGGTGCGCCGCACCATCTTCCGCGAGGTCTTCCCCAACATCAAGCAGGACGTCTTCTTCCGGGGCCCCCAGAACCGGTACTTCTACGTGCGGCAGGTGGACTACACGAACCGGACCCTGCAGGGGGTGATGGTGTACGAACTGGGAGGCGCCTTCCCCCGCCTCATCACCGCCCAGCGGGCTACCTTCGGGGAAGGGGTGTGGGTGCTGGAGCAAGGGGTGATCCGGGAGCTGGACCGGAACGGGTTCACGAGCTACGAGGCGGGCTTTCAGCGGTTCGAGCTCCGGGTGGACGTGGACGCGGAGGGGTTCCTGCTGCAGCAGAAGACCCCGGACGAGATGTCCGCCTCGGAGCTGCGGCAGCATCTCCAGCAGCTCCGTCAGAGCGGGGTAGACCCCCAGCCCCTGGCGGTGGACTACTACTTCAAGTTCGCGGCCCCGCTCGCGGCGCTGATCTTCGCCTTCATGGCCGCCCCCCTCGGGCTCGTGGCGGCCCGGGGCGGGCACTACACGGGGGTGGGAGCCGCCATCGCCCTCGTCTTCGTGTACTACGCGGTGATGAGCACGGCCCGGGCCTGGGCCAAGGCGGGAACCCTCCACCCCTTCCTGGGCGCATGGGCCGCGAACCTGGCGTTCCTCGCGGGCGGCGCCCTCCTCTACCTGTACACGGAGGGCCTGCTGCGGGGCCGGCGGGCCCAGGCGGCTCCTCCGATCTCCCCCCAGCCGGCGGAGGCGGGATGAGGACCTTGGCGGTGGTGGGGATCCTCGCCGGGCTCGCCGCGGGATTGGCGTGGGCCATGCGCACGGAGCCCGTGCCTCCCCAGGC
Organism: Armatimonadota bacterium; assembly: GCA_031460175.1. Lineage (NCBI taxonomy): Bacteria > Bacillati > Candidatus Sysuimicrobiota > Candidatus Sysuimicrobiia > Candidatus Sysuimicrobiales > Candidatus Sysuimicrobiaceae > Candidatus Sysuimicrobium > Candidatus Sysuimicrobium tengchongense. The sequence continues at coordinate 71,853 of JAVKGW010000005.1, forward strand.
GGTGGCCACACCCGCCCCCCCCGTAAAGCTCCGCGCGGAGGAGACCCGGGTAGTGGTCCGGCACAAGGGAGTGCCCCAGGTAGACCTGCGGGCCCGGGAGGCGGAAGTCAGCCCGGATCAGCAACGCGCCACCCTGAAGGAAGTGGGTCAGGCCACCGTGTTCCGGGAGGGGAAGGAGTTCCTGAGGGTGCGGGCGAAGCGCATCGTCTTCAACCGGCAGACCCAGAATTTCGTGGCCACCGGGGAGGTGGAGGTCACCTCCCCTGACGGGGACTGGCTGCGGGCGCCTGAGATGGTGTACCACAACGACCGGGCGGTCCTCGTCTTCCCGAAGGGCGTGGAGTTCCAGCTCGGCCGGAATCACGCCCGGGCCCGCCTTCTGCGTTACCACGTGCAGCGGGACGTGGTGGAGATGGAGGGGGAGGTGGATATCCAGCTGGACGTCCGCTCCCTTCCCAGCCCCGGCCCGGAGGGAGGCCGATGAGGTACGGGTTGGCCTTCGCCCTCTTCCTGGGAGCGGTCCTGGCCGCGCCCGTCCTCGCCCAGCAGCCCATGCGGGCCCCGGAGCCCGGGCAGGGGCGGCTGCAGGCGGACCGGATCCGGTACGACGCCCGTAACGGCGTCTTCGAGGCCCGGGGAAACGTGCGCCTCGTGCTGGGAGACGTCACGGTCACGGGCGAGGCCCTCACCTACCACGAGCGTACCCGCACCGCCTGGGCCGAGGGGAACGCGCGGGTGGTCCAGGGCCCCACCACCCTATCCGCGCCCTCCATCCGGTACGAGGCGACCCCCCGCGTGGTGCACGCCTCCGGGGGCGTCGTGGTGCAGCAGCCGGACCTCATCCTCCGGGCGGGCCAGCTCACCTACGGGCTGCAGGACCAGGCGGTGAAAGCCTCCCAGGAGGTGGCGGTGGAGCAGCCGGACCAGACCCTCCGGGCTCGGGAGCTCACCTACCGGGTGCGGGAGAGGGTCGCGGACGCCTCGGGAAGCGTGCGGTTGGAGACCAAGGACTCCACCCTGGAAGGCGAGGCCATGTGGGCGGACCTCGCGAAAAAGGAGGCCCGGGTACGGGGTCCCGCGCGCCTCGTGCGGAAGGGGGGGCCTCCGCCCCGGGGCCGGGAGCAGGACCGGGTGCTCGCGGCCCTCGCGAAGGAGGACACCACCATCACCGCCTCCCGGGCCTTCTGGTTCGCCTGGCAGCAGACCAACGAAGCCCGGGCGGAGGGAGAGGTGCGCATCGTGCAGGTGGACAAGGAAGCCCGGGCGGAGGAGGCCCGCTATTCCGAGAAGGAGGACCGCATAGAACTCGTGGGAAAGGCGGAGGTCCACCAGCGGAGCGGGCAGTGGTTGGTGCGGGAGAGGTTGGTCCGGGCCCCGGAGACGGAGGAGGAGAGAAAGGCCCTGGAGACGCCGGCCACCATCCAGGCGGACCGCATCGTGATCTACCTCAGCACCCGCGACGCGGTGGCCACCGGCAACGTCCGGGTGACCCAGGGCAAGCGGAGCGCCACCGGCGAGCGGGCGGAGTACGACGACCGCAACGGGATCATCCTCCTCGTGGGAAGGCGGGCCCGCATGGAGCGGGAGGACGGCGCGTGGCTCCTGGCGGAGCGGGTAGTGGTCTCCCTCAAGGAGGACACCTTCGAGGCCTACGGTGCCGTGGACACCACCTTCCCGGTGCGGCCGTGAGGTTCGCGGCCCTCTTGCTCTGGCTTCCGTTGCTGGCCTCTGGGTGCGGGGCGCTCTCCCTGGAGCCTCCTAACGACGGCCCCACCCCGAGGCCCGGAAACCGGATGTTGGCGCTCTTCGACCGGCCCTTCCAGGGTGACCCGGGGGTCACCAACGTCTTCGACCACCAGTACCCCGGACAACCCACGGGCAAGGGCTACTCCCTTACCTTCCGGGGAAACCGGTTCCTGTTCGGACAGGAGGGCCATACAGGGTGGGACTGGCTGCTGTGGCGGGGAACCCCCGTGTTCGCGGTGGCGGACGGAGAGGTGGTGAACGCGGGGGTCCTGCCTCCCTTCTTCTGCCCCCTACCCGGGTTCGGGCGGACGGTCTCGGACCAGCTCGCGGTGGAGATCCTGGTGACCGCGCCGGACGGCACCCGGTTCCGGGTGGGCTACCACCACCTCGATCGGGTGGACGTACGGGTGGGGCAACGGGTAATGGCCGGACAACAGGTGGGGCTAACGGGAAACACGGGCTGCAGCACGGGGCCGCACCTGCACTTTGAGGTCAAGCGGCTCGATGGCACGAACTCCGGAGCCCCGACCTGGGTGGACCCCTTCGGGTGGGAAGGTCCCTTCCCGGACCCGTGGGCCCAACACCCGCAGGGCGCTCCGAGCTTCTGGCTGTGGAAGCCCGGGGCGGCTCCGCCGACTCCGTAGGGGAATCCGGCTTGCGCATCCGGACCGGTCTGCTCGCCGTCCTCCTGGCCCTCGCGCTGGTGACCCCCGCCTCCCCCCAGGAGGAAGGGGTCCCCGTCCGGGTACGGGCCGACTACCTCCGGTACGACCGGGCCCGGCAGGTGGTGTACGGGCTGGGCAACGTGGTGGTGGAATACCAGGACCTCACCCTCCGGGCAGAGGAGGTGCTGCTGGAACTGGAGCCCATGGAGCTGGTGGCCCGAGGGAGGGTGGTCCTGGAGAGCGCGGGGCAGGTGGTGACCGCGGAGCACCTCACGTACAACCTGCGAACCCGCCTCGGCAGCCTGGAGGCCGCGGAGACCCGGTGGCGGGACCCCTTGACTCGGGATCCCATCCACATCCGGGCGGGCCGGATGGAGGGCAATCCGGAACAGCGGATGTGCTTCAGCAACGCGGAGGTCACCACGTGCGACCTGGACGACCCCGGAGCTCCGTACAAGCTCGCGGCCCGCGAGATCGAGTTCATCCCCCAGGACCGGGTGGTGATGCGGGACGTCTCCCTCTACCTCTTCGGCGCGAAGATCCTCACCCTACCCTTCTTCATCCTCTTCCTCCGGGAGCCCCGGCAGACCCGGATCCTGCCGCTGGTGGGCTACAGCGAGGAGGAGGGGTTCTTCGTCAAGGTGACCACCACGTACTTCTTGAGCGAGGAGCACCTGGGGTTCGTGTACACGGACTGGATGGAGCGGATCGGGTTCGGGGGAGGGGTCGAGCACCTGTGGCGGTACAACCGGGGTCAGGGGGACTACTTCGTGTACTTCCTGCAGAACCGGAAGGTGGCCAGCACGGACCTCCGGCTGCGGCTGCAGCACCGCCACGATTTCGGAGGGGGACTCGCCGTGGGCGCCTTCTACGACGAGTTCCGCAGGCAATTCGGGGACGGAGGCCTCACGCGCTCCCTGTACACCAGCCTGGACGCCGTGTACCTCGACCCCGTGCAGTCCGGCAACCTCTTCGCCGCCTACACGCGGAACGACACCCCTCAGGGGTTTGCCGGGGACTTCCTCAACGGCCTCCTCCAGTACAACCGGACCCTCCTCCCCAACCTCACGGGCCGGCTGCAGATCCCCTTCAGCCAGCGGGGCGGGGTGGGCTTCACGGACCTGGAGGCCACGCCCCGCCTGGACCTCTCGTACACCGGACCCGGATACACCCTCCAGCTGGTGGCGGAGCAGCGGCTGGATCTGGAAGGGGAGGCGTACACCGGAGACCTGATCCCCTCGGTCTCTCGCCTCCCCGAGCTGAACTACACGGGGTTCCCCCAGCCTCTCCGGTTGGGAAGCCTGAACCTCTTCCTCCAGCTGCAGGGATCCGCGGGGTACTACGTGGAGACCGCGCCCTCCGGGGCGGGAATGCTCTCGCTCCCCGCGGGACGGCTGGATGTGCAGGCAATCCTCTCGGGCACCCACACCCTGAGCCCACAGACCTCCGCGAACCTCCAGCTCTCCTTGCGGACCTCCTACTACACCACGGGGAACCTGCGGGCCCTGGTGTTCGGGAACCTCGGGTTCAGCCAGCAGATGGGCCCACGGCTCACGGGCCGCCTGACCTACACCTACAAGGATGGGGCGGGCGACACCCCCTTCCAGTTCGACCGGGATCCCACCCGCATCAATACCCTGCAGGCGCAGCTCACCTACCAGGACCCCGCCCTCACCGCGGAGATCGCGATCCCGTACAACTTCATCCGGGCCCTCCCGGACCCGGTGGTGCTGCGGGTGCAGTGGTTGCCGCTTCCCGGGTGGACCCTGGCCACCGCGGCCCAGTACGACCTGACCCTGGGGAGTCTCGCCACGGTGGAAGCCCAGGTGCGGGCGCGGCTGTCGGATCAGTGGGAGGTGGTGTACGCGGGGCGGTACACCGCGACCACGGGGCAGCTCTTCCACGACACCATCCAGCTGAACTACTACCAGCAGTGCTGGGCCGCGAGCGCCACGTACCGGGGCGCGGACCAAGCGGTCTGGCTGGAGGCCTGGCTCACGGCCTTCCCGCAGGCGGTGGGGGCAATCGGCCTGGGCCAGACGGGCGTGCTCTTCCCCCAACCTCTCCTGCCCACACCCACGCGCTAGGGAATGCCGCTGGCTGGGGGGCCGGGATTCGAACCCGGATTCCCGGATCCAAAGTCCGATGTCCTACCGTTGGACGACCCCCCAGGGCCTTTCCATTGTACCAACTCCGGGGCTGGACGGGGGAGCGGGACGGTGCTATTCTTTCGATGTGCGAACTGTTCGCTCGATGAAACATCCAGCGCCGGGCGCCCAGGAGGCGCTCGAGGACTGTGCGGTGGCCATCGCGGAGACGGTGCCCGTGGTGATGCGGTTCCTGCGCTGCGGGATGCGCGCGGCCGCGGCCCAGGTGGTGTCCATCCCGCAGTTCCGGTCCCTCGTCTACCTCCGGCACCACCCAGGCGCCTCCCTCCAGGCCCTCGCGGAGCACCTGGGCGTGACCCCGCCCACGGCCTCGGCCCTGGTGGAGCGGCTGGTGCAGCGGGGGCTGGTGCGCCGGACCGCAGACCCCCGGGAGCGGCGCCGGGTGGTTCTGGAGCTCACGCCCGCGGGTGCGCGCCTCCTGGAGCGGGCCTGGCGGGCCACCCAAGCGCGGCTGCGGCAGAAGCTCGCCTCCCTCTCTCCGGGCCGGCTCGAGCGGGTCCGCGAGGCCATGAAGATCCTCGAGGAGGTGTTCCGGGGTGGCGATGACTGAGGTCCCTCCCCGCCTGGAAACCGGCCGGGACGGACGGCCCGCGGTGGAGGCCGTGGGGCTCACCCGGCGGTACGGAGACCTCGTGGCGGTGGACGGTCTGTCGCTCACCATCCCCGCGCGGATCGTCTTCGGGCTGCTGGGGCCCAACGGGGCCGGGAAGTCCACCACCGTGAAGATGCTCACCACCCTTCTCGAGCCCACCGCCGGCGAGGCTCGGGTCGCGGGATGGGACGTCGTACGGGAAGCCCACCAGGTCCGCCGCTGCATCGGGTATGTGCCGCAGCTGCTGTCCGCGGACGGGCTGCTCACCGGCTACGAGAACCTGCTGATCTCCGCCAAGCTGTACGGGATCCCCCGGAAGGAACGCGGGCAGCGGGTGGAGGAAGCGTTGCGGTACATGGGGCTCTGGGAGGCCGCCCACGTGCTCGTGCGCAACTACTCCGGGGGCATGATCCGGAGACTGGAGATCGCGCAGGCCATGCTGCACCGCCCGCAGGTCCTGTTCCTCGACGAACCCACCGTGGGGCTGGACCCCGTGGCCCGACGGGCGGTGTGGGCGCACATCCGGGAACTGCGCGACCGGTTCGGCACCACCGTGGTCCTCACCACCCACGACATGGAGGAGGCGGACGAGCTGTGCGACCTCGTGGCCATCCTCCACCGGGGCCGGCTCGCAGCCCTGGGGACTCCTGAGGACCTCAAGGCCCGCGTGGGCGGTGGGGCCACGATGGACGACGTGTTCGCCCACTTCACGGGAGGGGCCATTACGGAAGGAGGGACGTTCCGGGATGTCCTCCGTACGCGCCGCACCGCGCGCCGGCTCGGCTGATCGCCTGACGGAGTTCGTGCGGGGCACGTTCGTGGTGGTGGAGGCGGAGCTGCGCAAGCTGGCGCACGACCCCGCGGAACTCTTCACCCGCGCGATCCAGCCCATCCTGTGGCTCGTGGTGTTCGGCGGGGTCTTCGCCCGGGTGCGGGGGATCCCCACGGGAGCCGTGGGATACCGGGAGTTCCTCACCCCGGGGATCCTCGCCCAGAGCGGGCTGTTCATCGCCATCTTCTACGGAATCGCCATCATCTGGGAGCGGGACCTCGGGGTCCTGCACAAGTACCTGGTGAGCCCTGCTCCCCGGGGCGCCCTGGTCCTGGGCAAGGCCCTCTCCGCGGGTCTACGGGGGCTTTCCCAGGCGGTGATGGTGTATCTGATCGCCCTCCTCCTGGGCGTCCGGCTGCGGATCGGGTGGGACACGGCGCTCGGAGTCCCCGTGTTCGTCACCCTGGGGGCCGCGGTGTTCGCCACCTTCTCCCTGCTGGTGGCGTGTCTGGTGAAGACCCGGGAGCGGCTCATGGGGATCGGGCAGCTGGTGACCATGCCCCTGTTCTTCGCCAGCAACGCCATCTACCCCCTGGAGCTCATGCCCGCCTGGCTGCGGGCCATCTCCTCCATCAACCCCCTCACCTATCAGGTGGACGCCCTCCGGGCCCTCATGCTCCCCGGCGGACACACCCAGTTCGGGCTCGGCGTGGACCTCGTGGTCCAGGTGGCGGCCTTGAGCCTGCTGGCCACCGTGGCCGCGCGCCTGTATCCCCGCGTGGCCGTGTAGGGACGGCCGGAGGGTTCGCCCTCACGCCAGGGCGATCACGTCCATCTCCACCGCGGCGTCCCGCGGCAGCCGCGCCACCTGCACCGTGGTGCGGGCCGGCCGGGCGTCCCGGAAGAAGTTCATGTACTCCTCGTTCACCGCGTTGAAGTCGTTCAGGTCCCTGAGGTACACGGTGGTGCGCACCACCCGCTCGAGGGAGGTGCCCGCGGCTTCCAGGATGGCCGCGATGTTCAGCAGGACCCGCCGGGTCTGCACCCGCACATCCCCGGTGACGAGCTCCCCGGTCTCGGGGTCGAGGGGAATCTGACCGGAGACGAACACAAAGCCGCCCGCCCGCACCGCCTGGGAGTACGGGCCGATGGCCCGGGGGGCCGCGTCCGTGTGGATGACTTCCTTCACCGCACCACCTCCTTCAGTCGAGCCTCTTGTGGAACCGTACAATCGCCGCGGCGAAGACCACAACCCCCAACGCCACCAGGGCCAGGATGGAGGGCCAGAGGGCTTCGATCCCCACCCCCTTGACCACGATCCCCCGGATCACGGTGAGGTAGTAGGTGAGCGGGACCACAAGTCCTACCCACTGCAGGGCCGCGGGCAGGGACTCCCGGGGGAAGAGGAAACCGGAGAGGAGGATGCTGGGGAGGAGGATGAGCTGGGCGAGCTGGGCCGCCTGGGTGAAGGTGCGGGAGACGGTGGAGATGAGGGTGCCCAGGCCCAGGCTGGAGAAGAAGAAGGCCAGGGTGAGGAGGTAGAGGAGCGCGAGGCTCCCCTTCACGGAGACCCCGAACCACACCCAGGCCAATCCCAGGATAAAGGTCAGGTTGATGTAGCCCAGGCCCACGAGCGGCAGGATCTTGCCCAGCATGAGCTCCGCGGGCCGGATGGGGGTCACCACCAGCTGCTCGAAGGTCCCCAGCTCCCGCTCCCGCACGATGACCCCGATGGTGAGGAAGGTGGTGGTGAACTGCAGGATGGCCCCGAGGATCCCCGGCACGATGAACACCTGGCTGCGGAGGTCCGGGTTGTACCAGGCCCGGGTGCGCACCTCCACGGGCTGCACCGGCGGCCGCTGTCCCCGGCGCCGAACCAGGTGCACGGTGAGGTCCTGGGAAAGGCGCGCGCCCACGCCACCCGCCACGGAGAGCACTACCCGGGCGCTGGTGGCGTCGGAGGCGTCCACCACCACCAGCACCTGCGCCACCTCCCCCGCCCGGAGGCGCCGGGCGTAGTCCGGAGGGATCACGATCCCGATCTTGGCCTGCCCCCGATCCAGTCGGCGCTCCATCTCCTGCAGGTTCCGGACCCACCACCGGACCGTGAAGTACCGGGTGTTCTCGAAGGCCCGCACGAGGGTGCGGCTCTCCGCACACCCGCACTGATCCCACACCGCGGTGGGCTGGTGGAGGACCTCGTTGGTGAGGTATCCGTACAGCACGAGCTGGATGATGGGCAGGGTGATCATGATGCCCAGGGTGCGACGGTCCCGCAGGAGCTGAGCCGTCTCCTTGCGCACGATGCTCCCCAAGCGCCGGAGGCTCATCCCTCCTCCGCCTCCACCAGGGCCACGAAGACGTCCTCGAGGCTCGGCAGCACGGGCTCCACGGACTCCACCGCGAACCCGGACGCCCGCAGATCCCCCAAAAGCCGCGGGGCCACCCCGACGTCCTCCACGATGGCATGGATGGCGGCGCCGTGCAGGGCCGCCTCCCGCACGAGGGGATGCCCCTCGCAGGCGGCCAGGGCCTCCATGAGGCGGTCCACCCGCACTTCCAGGACCACGCCCGGCATGCGGGTGCGCTTGATCTCCTCCGGGGGCCCCTGGGCGATGAGCCGGCCGTTGTAGATGAAGGCCAGCTCGTCGCAGTGCTCCGCCTCGTCCATGTAGTGGGTGGTGACGATCACCGTGGTCCCCTCTTCGGAGAAGCGGTCGATGAGGTCCCAGAACTGCCGGCGGGAGAGGGGATCCACGCCGGCCGTGGGTTCATCCAGGAACAGCACCTCCGGCCGGTGCAGCACCGCGCACCCGAGGGCAAGCCGCTGGCGGAGCCCGCCCGGAAGCGCGGCCACGAGGTCGTGCTGGCGGGCCCCAAGCCCCGCCTGTTCCAGCCACGCCTCCACCCGCCGGCGCAGGTCCGGCCCCCACAGCCCGTACACCCCGCCGTAGAACTCCAGGTTCTCCCGAACGGTGAGGTCCCGCCAGAGGCTGAACCGTTGGGTCATGTAGCCGATGCGGGCCTTGATGGCCTCCGCCTCCCGCCGCACATCGCGGCCCAGGACCCACGCGGTCCCCTCCGTGGGCATGAGGATCCCGCAAAGCATGCGGATGGTGGTGGACTTGCCCGCGCCGTTGGGGCCGAGAAACCCCCAGATCCGGCCCCGACGGATCTCGAAGGAAACGTGGTCCACGGCCACGAGCCCGTCGAAGACCCGGGTGAGGCGTTCCGCCCGGACCGCCACCTCCGTCATGGCCGCAACCGCGCCACGAACACGTCCTCCAATCCCGGCCGCACCGTCCGCAGCCCGCGCACCGTCACCCCTGCCTCCTCCAGGGCCCGCCGCAGGGAGTCCGGCCCGACTTGGGGATCCAGCAGGGCGTGGAACCGGTCTCCGAAGACCTCCAGACTGCGCACGAGGGGGCTCTCCCGCAGAACCGCCTTTGCCCGGGAGCGGGGCTCGGCCACCACCTCCACCACCGTCCCGCGCAACTGCGCGCGCAGGGTGGCGGGATCGTCGCAGGCCAGCAACTTTCCCCGGTGCAGGAGCCCCACCCGGGAGGCCCGGTCCGCCTCGTCCATGTAGGTGGTGCTGAGGAACACCGTGATTCCCTGGCGGTTGAGCTCGTACAGGATGCGCCAGAACTGCCGGCGCGAGACCGGGTCCACGCCCGTGGTGGGCTCGTCCAGGAGCAGCACCTCCGGCTCGTGCACCAGGGTGCAGGCGAGCGCGAGCTTCTGCCGCATGCCGCCCGAGAGGTTCACGGCGAGCCGGTCCCGGGCCTCCTCCAGGCCGAAGGCCACCAGGAGACGCTCTGCGCGGTCCCGGAAGCGGGCGGGTGGAATCCCGTAAAGGTCCGCGTACAGCCGCAGGTTCTCCCACACGGTGAGGTCCCCGTAGAGGCTGAACTGCTGGGGCATGTATCCGACGCGCTCCCGGACCTCCTCCCCCTCCCGCACCACGTCCCGTCCCGCGACCCGAACCTCGCCGGCGGTGGGCGTGATGGCCCCGCACAGGAGACGGATGAGGGTGGTCTTGCCCGCACCGTCCGGTCCCACCAGGGCGAAGATCTCGCCCTGCTGGACCTCCAGATCCACCCCGTCCACCGCCCGTAGGGGTCCGAAGGTGCGCACGAGTCCCCGGCACACGATGGCAGGGGTCATGGCTGGACGCGCAGGAGGGCATCCGCGGGAAGCCCGGGCTTGAGGAGCCCGCCTGGGTTCAGCAGGGCGATCTTCACCGCGAAGACGAGCTTGGTGCGTTCCTCTCGGGTCTGGACGTTGCCGGGCGTGTACTCCGCCCGGTTCGCGATCTCCACCACCCGGCCGGAGAAGACCCGGTTCGGATAGGCGTCCACCCGGACCTCCACGGGCTGTCCCAGCCGCACGCGCCCCAGGTCCGCCTCCGGTACGAACACCCGGAGATACGGGCGGTTGAGGTCCGCCACGGTGAGGACCGGGGCTCCGGGATTCACGAGCTCGCCCACCTCCGCCAGCCGCGCCAGGACCACGCCGGAGATGGGCGAACGCAGCACCGCCTGCGCGCGGGCCACCTCCGCCAGGCGCAGGGCAGCCCGGGCCTGCTCGACGGCGGCCTGGGCGGCCTCCACCTCCCGGGCCCGCTGGCGCACGAGTTCCCGGGCCGCCCGGGCGCTCCGCAGGCCGGCCTCCGCCTGGGCCACCTGGGCCCGGGAGATCTCTTCCTCCAGCCTCCGGATGGAGACCTGCCGCTCCGCCGCCCGGGCCGCGGACAGGGCGGAGCGGGCCGCCTGATCCGCGGCCGCGGCCTGGGCCACCGCGGCCCGGGCCGCCGCGATCTGCTCCGTGAGGGCAGAGAGCTGCGCCTGAGCGGCCTCGTACTGGGCCCGCGCAGCCTCGCTCTGAGCCCGGGCGGCCTCCGCCGCCGCCTGGGCGCTCGCCAGCTGGGCTCTCGCCGCGTCCACCTGCTGGGCCGCGATGGCCCCGGCCTGGTAGAGGGCCTCCGCCCGGGCGGCATCCGCCCGGGCCCGGTCCAGCTGAGCCTGGGCCGCGGCGAGTTGGGCTTCCGCGGTGTGACGGGCGGCCTCTGCCGCCTGTACCTGGGCCCGGGTGGCCTCCAGGTTGCGGAGCAGGGCCCGGAGGTTGGCCTCCGCGGCAGCCCGCTGGGCGCGGGCATGCTGCACTTGAGCTTCAGCTTGCTGGATCTGAGCCCTCGCGGTGGACCGCTGCACCTCCGTGGCTTCCCGGGCCTGGGGCACCCGGACCTTCGTGGCCCGTAGGACGGCCTGCGCCTGCTCCACCGAGGCCCGGTACTGGGCCTGCTGGAGGCTCAACGCCGCCTCCGCCTGGCTCAAGCGGGCCTGGCTCAAGCGGAGATTGGCCCGGGCCTGGGCGAGCTGGGCCAGCAGCTCCTCCGCCTCCAGCTCCGCCACCACCTGCCCCGCCCGCACCGCCTCTCCCTCCCGTACGAGGATCCGGCGGATGCGGCCCGCCACCTTCGGAGCCACGTCCACCTGCGTGGCCTCGATGGTGCCGCTCGCCTCGATGCGGTCCGGGTTTGCCAGGCCACGCGGCCACAGGAAGTACGCGGCCACGCCCGCGGCCACAACCAGGACGAGCCACCGCCGCGCTACCATACCGTCTCCACGGGCTGTACGAAGGCGAACAGGGCCGGCGGCCGGAGGTATCCCCGCTTGAGGGTCTCGAGCGCCTCCAGCAACCCCTGCACTTGAGGCTCCTCCAGCACCGCCAGCAGCAGGTTATTGGTGCCGGGCCAGATGGGGGTGCCCAGCCGCAGCCCCTTCCTTCCGGACCCCACCGCACCCTCCAACTTCGTCCAGCCGGGAAGTTCCAGGCGCTGCAGGAGCTCCATCATCGAATCGTCGATCCCCGCCTCGTAGATCACCGCCACCAGCTTCATCGTCCCGCCTCCTCCGGGTGCGCGGCCACCCCGGGCGTGGGCCTGAGGCTCCGCGCCCGCCTCGCCACCCATCCCCGGAGGTCGTCGAGCAGGGTGTAGGTGACGGGGATGACCACCAGGGTGAGGAGGGTGGACCAGGCGAGGCCCCCGATCACGGCCCAAGCCAGCGGTGAGCGCAGCTCCGAGCCCTTGCCGAACTCCAGGGCCACGGGGAGGCTCCCGAGGATCACGGAAAGGGTGGTCATGATCACGGGCCGGAGCCGCGTGGGACCGGCCTCCAGCACCGCCTCCGTGCGGGGCAGCCCCCGCGCCCGCAGGGTATTCGTGTAGTCCACCAGCAGGATGGAGTTCTTCATCACGAGCCCCGTGAGCAGGATAAAGCCGATGGCGCTCACCATGGAAAGGGACTTCCCAGCCAGCAACAGCGCCAGGATCCCGCCCACCCAGGCGAGGGGCAGGGCCAGCATGATGGCAAACGGCGTGAAGGTGCTCTCGAAGAGGGCCGAAAGCAGGATGTAGACCAACACCACGCCCAGCCCCAGGGCGAAGAGGAACGTCCCGCCCGCCTCCGCGATCTGCTCCGCCTGCCCGCCGAGCTCCACCACCACGCCCGGAGGGCGGATGTCCGCGATGGCCCGGGCCGCCAGTTGGTTCACGTTGCCCGCGAAGGATCCGGGCTCCAGGTTCGCGGTCACGGAGACCACCCGCTGCCGGTTGCGCCGATCGATGCGGGTGGGCCCGGTCCCGGTCTCGATGCGGGCCACGTCCCGCACGTATACGGGTCGGCCCGAGACCACGGCGAGCAGCACGTCCCCGAGATCTTCAGGCCGGAGCGGCCGCCCTTCCCGCACCATGCGGATGCGCACGGGGACCTCCTTCTCGCCCGTCCGGAAGCGGATGTCCGTGCTCCCCTCCACGGCATTGCGCAGGATCCCCGCCACGGCCGCGGTGCTGAGGCCGAGCTCCGTGAGCCGCTCCCGGTCCATGCGCACCCGGAGCTCCGGCCGGCCCAGGCGCACGCTCACGTCCACGTCCCGGATCCCGGGGACCGCGCGCAGGCGATCCGCGATCCGGTCCGCGGTGGCGCTCAGGAGGCCGAGATCCTCCCCCCGCACCCGGACCTCCACGGGCGATTGAGGCCCCGCCACGTTGCCCGCCGCGTACACCACCCGGGCTCCGGGGAGCTGGTTCGCCTCGGGATCCCGTTGCAGCTGCGCCACGATCTCCCGGTCCGTGCGGTGGCGTTCTTCCCGCAGGCGCACCAGGAGCTGCGCGAACTGAGGTCCGGTCTGGGCCTGTTGCCCGGAGGTGCCCACGTTCGTGATGACCGTCTCCACCTCCGGCACCCGGCGCAACAACGCCTCCACCCGCCGGGCCGTGGCCTCCGTGGTCTCGAGGTTGGTGCCCGCGGGCAGTTCCAGCCGCACGGTGAACACGCCCTGGTCCACGGAGGGGATGAACTCGAACCCGAGCCGGGAGGCGAGGGGAAAGACGAGGAGCACGGAGAGTCCGCCGAGGAGGACCACCTCAACGCGGTGGTGAAGGGCCCAGGACAGGAGCGCCCGGTACCTTCCGTCGAGCCACCCGTAGAAGCGATCCAGGGGCGCGAACAGCCGCGCCGCGAATCCCTGCGGTTCCTCGTGCCCGGTGCGGCGGCGCAGCCACCGGGCCGCCAGCATGGGGGTGAGGGTGAAGGCGGCGAAGAGGCTGAACAACGTCACCGTGGCCACGGTGAGGCCGAAGGGCCGCAGGAGTTGTCCGAAGATCCCACCGGCCAAAGCGAGGGGCACGAACACCACCACGTCCACCAGGGTGATGGCCACCGCCGCGAGTCCGATCTCGCTACGGCCGTTGTAGGCGGCCTCCGCGGGGAGTTCCCCCCGCTCCAGGTGCCGGTGGATGTTCTCCAGGACCACGATGGAGTCGTCCACCAGGATCCCGATGGCCAGGGAAAGCCCCAGGAGGGTGAAGAAGTTCAGGGTGAACCCGAGGCCCGCGATCACGACGAAACTGGAAAGCAGGGAAGTGGGGATGGCGAGGAAGACGATGAAGGTGTTCACCGCGTCGTGCAGGAAGAAGAACACGATGACGGAGGCGAGCACGATGCCCAGCAGCAGAGCCAGGAAGACGTCGTTCACCGCTTCCCGGGTGAAGGTGGAGGCGTCGCTGGCGACGGTCACCTGCAGGTCCGGGAACTCCGTCTGGATCCGCCGCAGCTCCCGCTTCACCGCATCCGCCACCGCGATGGTGTTGGCGTCCGCGGCCTTGCGCACGAGCAGCGTGACGCTCTCCCGGCCGTTCAGCCGGCTGAGCTGCGTGCGCTCCCCGACCCCGTCCGTGACCTCCGCCACATCCCCGAGCCGCACGGACCCGCCTCCGGGGAGTCCCAACCGCAGGTCGCGGAGTTCCTCTAAGGAGGTGAACTCTCCCAGGGCCCGCACCGCGTACTCCCGCCGCCCTTCCTTGAGGAAGCCCGCGGGGACGTTGAGGTTCTCCTGTGCCAGAGCCGCGGTGAACTGCCCAAGGCCGAGCCCGTACGCCTGGAGGCGATCCCGGTCCACCGCGATCCGGATCTCCCGGGTCTGCCCGCCGATCACCTCCACGTTGGCCACCCCGCCGATCTGCTCCAGGCGGGGCTTGAGGCGGTCATCCACGAGCTCCCGCAGCTGCAGAGGGGAGCGGGTGGCGCTGGTGAGGGAGAGGGAGAGGATGGGGAAGGCGGAGAAGCTGAACCGCTGGACCACGGGCGCGAGGACGTCCCGGGGGAGCTGCGCGCGCACCGCATCCACCTTCTCCCGGACCGCGGCGGTGGCCGCGTTGAGGTCCGTGCCGAGCTGGAACTGCACCACCACCAGGGACAGGCCCTCCTGGCTGGTGGCCTGGATCTCCCGAATCCCCGAGACCGTGCCCACCGCATCCTCGAGGGGTTTGGTGACGGAGGTCTCCACCTCCTGGGGGCCGGCTCCGGGGTAGACGGTCACGATGGAGACCACGGGGAACTCGATGTTGGGCAACAGCTCCACGGGCATGGCCCACAGGAGGCGAAGGCCGATGACGCCCAGGGCCACCCAGGCCATGAGCACGAGCACGGGCCTGCGGATCGAGAGACGCGTGAGCCACATCGCCCCCTCCTATGGCCGTACGATGACCGGCACGCCGTCCTGTAGCCGGTCCTGCCCCAGAACCACCACGCGTTCCCCGGTTCGCAGGCCGAAGACCTGCACGGATCCTCCCTCCCGCAGGCCGATGCGGACGGGCCGAAGCCGGGCCCGGCCTCCCTCCACAACCCACACGGAGGGCCTCCCCCCGGTGGAGACCACGGCTTCCGCGGGCACCAGCACCGCCCCGCGAACCTCTGCCACCACGATGGTCCCCCGACCGAACATCCCGGGCCGCAGGAGACGATGGGGGTTGGGGAGCTCCACCTCCACGGTGAAGGTGCGGGTGCGGGTGCTGGCCGCTTCGGACCACCGGGTGACCCTCCCCTGGAAGACCCGGCCCGGGAGGGCATCCACGGTGACCTCCACGGGCTGACCCCGACGCACCCGGCGGATCTCCCGCTCGGAGACCTCCAGCTGCACCCGCACTTGAGCCAGGTCCGCCACCACCAGCACCGGCATGCCCGGAGCAACCCACTCCCCCGGATCCACGGATCGCTGGACCACCACGCCCTCGAGGGGAGAGCGGATCCAGGTGTTCTGGAGCTGCTGCTCCGCCAGGCGCACCGCGGACCGGGCCTGGTCTACCGCGGCCTTTGCCTGGAGGACATCCTGGCGGCGGGCGGAGGACTGCGCCCGCTGGGCCTCCGCCGCACGCAGGGCGGCCCGGGCCCCCTCCAGGGCCGAGCGGGCCTGCTCAAGTGCGGCTTCCGCGGCCGCCTGCTGGGCGGTGAGGGTCTGGATCTGGCTCAAGTGCGCGTCCCGCTGGGCCCGCGCGGCGTCCAGGGCCGATTGGGCGCTCAGCAGCTGCGTGCGGGCCGCCTCCACCTGCTGGGCCGCCACCGCACCCGCGGCGTAGAGGACCTCCAACCGCGCCAGGTCCGACCGGACCCGCTCGAGGTTCGCCTCCGCGGCCCGCACGTTGGCCTCCGCGGCCGCGAGGTTGGCCCGCAGGCTCCGGAGGCTGCCGTCCAAAGCGTCCCGGTTGGCCTGAGCGCTCCGGACCTGGGACTCCAGGGCCCGCAGCTGGGCCCTGGCCTGGGCGATCTGCGCCTCCGTGGTCTCCCGCTGGAGGGTCTCCCCGATCTCGGCCTGGGAAACCCGCGCGAGGGCCGCCCGGAGGGCCGCCTGGGCCTGCTGGAGCTGGGCCTCCGCGTCCGAGGGGTCCAGCCGGAGGAGCGCCTGAGCCCTCCGCACCGGGTCCCCTTCCCGCACGAACACCTGGAGCACCCGACCCGGGATCTTCGAACTCACCTCCACGGTCTGGTTCGCCACCACGGAACCCGCGGCCCGGATCACCTCCCGCACGAGGCCGGTTTGAGCAGACACGGCTTCCACCGCCACCCCGGGCTGGGGGGTCCTGGGGGATCTGGGCCGGGCGGGTTCCCGCCGCGTGAGGGCGGAAACCCCGAGGACCAGGAACACCGCTACAAGGCCGAGCGCGATCCGCCTGCGCATCCCGCACCTCCTAGAGGGAACCCGTGGCGAGCAGCCACTGCAGCCGCGCGAGGTTCTGCTCGAACCGGGCCTGAGCGAGGCTCAGCTCCGCCTGCGCGAGCTGCGCCTGGGCCGAGAGGAGCTCCAAGGCGGTTCCCACCCCCGCCTCGAACCGGACCGCGGCGATGCGGGCAGCCTCCCGGGCCTGCTCCACCGCCTTCTCCGCGCTGAGCAGGGCCGCGCCCGACTGCTCCAGGGCGACCCAGGCCTGCCGGACTTCCAGTTCGATGCGGGCGCGCAGCTGGGCCTCCATCACCCGCAGCTGCTCCAGGCGCAGCTCCGCCTCCCGCACCCGCTCCCGGGTGATGCCGCCGTCGTAGAGCTGTAGGGTCACCGCGAGGGTCACGGACCACGTCCCCTGGATCTGGTTCAGGGGACCCGTGAGATCGTAGTTGGCGGTGAGGGCGAGGTTGGGTCGAGCGCCGCTACGGGCGAGCTCCACCGCGGCCTGGGCGGCCTCCGAGCGGGCCCGGAGCTCCAGGAGCTCGGGCCGGCGCTGAAGGGCCCGGGCGATCCCCTCCGCCAGGGTCGCGATGACGGGACGCGGTTCCAGGGGGTCCGCGGGCTCGAAGGGGGTGTCGAGGGGAAGATCCAGGAGGGAGGCGAGCTGCGCGGCCGCGTTGCGAACCCCGGTTTCGGCCCGAAGCAGGTTCTGCCGCGCGCTCGCCACGGCCACCTCCGCCTGCAGGACGTCGAAGCGGGGAGACGTCCCAGCCCGGAATCGGGCCTGAGCCACCCGCAACGACTCCTCCGCCTGCGCGAGATGCCTATGCGCCGCGGCCACCGTCTCCCGGCTCAACAACCACCCGAGATAGGCCTGCTGAGCCTGGGCCAGCACCTGCTGGCGGGTCCGCTCCAGGGCCGCCTGGGCACCCCGCACGTTGGCCTCCGCAAGGCTCAGCTGGGCCTCCAGCCGCCCGCCCGTGTACAGGGGGTACTGAGCCAGGAGGCGCAGCAGGAACTGGTTCGGCTCGGGCGGGGGGATGGTGACGGTGAGCTGGGGCGGGGTCGGACTGAAGGGGTTGGGAAAGGTGAGGGTGGTGCCGGGTTGATGGAGGGACACGTAGGAAGCCTGGAGGCTCAGCTGAGGTTGCCTTGTGGCCCGGATCTGGGCGAGGGCGGCCTGCGCGATGGCCAGGTCCAGGGCCGCGGCCCGCAGCTGGAGGTTGCGCTCCAGGGCCAGGGCGGCCACTTCCGCGAACCCCACCCGGCGGGGAGCGGGCTGGGCTCCAAGAGGAGCTTGCACGAGCAAGAGCACGAGGAGCACGGCAAGCAACGTCCATCGCTTCATGGCTGACCTCCCGCGACGGTTCCGGTGGAAGGGGAAGACCCCGTAGGACCCGAGCGGCTGAGCAGTCCCTGGAACACCAGGCGGGCCAACTCCCGGGCCACTTCCTCCCGGGAGTAGCGGGCGAAGAGGGGGTCGGGATCGTACGGATCGAAGAGGGGGATGCCCCGCAGCATGGCCGCGATGGCGGCCACCACGATGGGAACCTCGAACCGCGCGTAGACCCCTTCCTCCATCCGCTTCGCGATCCGGCCCTCCACCACGGCCTTGAGCTCCCGGAGTCGCTCCTGCACGCTGCGGCGGAACTCCTGGTCCACGTCGGCCCGGTGCATGACCAGGCGCAGGAAGGAGCTGTGGCGCTCCAGGAGCTCGAACTGGGTTAGGAAGATCCGGGCGAGAAGCGCCTCATCCTCGGGAAGGTCTCCATGCTCGATCATCCCGTGCAGGGAGGCAAGCGCCACCTGCTCCCAGGCCCCCAGGAGCAGGTGGCGCTTGCTGGGGAAGTAAAGGTAAAGGGTGCCCTCCGCAAGCCCGGCCCGCTCCGCGATGGCCCGGATCGTGGCCCCCTCGTAGCCCGCCTCCGAGAAGACCGCCACCGCCGCCTCCAGGATCTGCTGGCGGCGCCTCTGAGTGAGACGCCGCCGGGCCTCCTCCGTCAGGCGCGCCACAACCTCACCCTGCGAGAATGCTGAATGATCACTCACTCAAATTACATGCCCGTTTCTCCGGAGGTCAACGGGAAAATTCCTGCTCGTCCCGGCATGCTTCTTGCTCTGCTTTGCCTGCCGCGGAGGGGGAGGTGCTCACGTTACCGGAGGTCCACGAGCCCAAACCGCCGTCTGGCTCCCTCGCGGAGCAGCTCCTGCAGGCGGCCCAGTGGGCCTGCGCGGCCCAGGGTCCCGATGAGATCCTGAGCCGGGTGGGAGAAGGGCTCAGCGGTCTAGCGGTCTCCGTGGCCGTGTACCGGTTCCACCCTGGGGATCGGGTCCTCGAGCTGCGGGCCCACCATGGCCCGGTGCCCATCCGGCGTTCCACCGTTCCCGTGGGCAGGGCCGGGTTCGCGCACCGGGTGCTCTCTGCCCGCAGGGCCATGGCGGTCCCCGACTGCCGGGCAGATCCGGGGGTGAGCCGCAAGGTGGTGGAGTCCGGGGTGGGGTCCTTCGTGGCGGTGCCGCTTGTGGGGCCAGACGACGCGGTCTTGGGGTTGGTGTACCTGAACTTCGCGGAGCCTCAGTCCTTCGAGCCCGAGTTCCTCGACCTCCTCTCCGCCTATGGCCGAATCGTGGCCCTGGCGTTGGACCGGGTGGAGATGCGGACCCGGCTGCAGTGGGAACGACAGCGCCTCATCACGAGCCTCGCGGAGGCCGTGGACGCCCGGGACCCCTACACCGCGGGGCACAGCCGTCGGGTCCGGGTCCTCGCGGGGGCCATCGGACGGACCCTAGGGCTCGGTCCGGAGGCGCTGCACCGCCTGGAGGTGGCCGCGTTGCTGCACGACATCGGCAAGATCGGCGTGCGGGACGGGGTCCTCCTGAAGACCGGTCCCCTCACCGCCGCGGAGCGGGCGGAAGTGCGGGAGCACGCCCTCATCGGCGCCCGGATCCTCGCGAGCGCGGGGATCGAGCCCGAGATCGTGGACGCGGTGCGGCACGTGCACGAACGGTACGATGGGAAGGGCTATCCCGCGGGCCTGCGCGGGGAGGAGATCCCGCTGCTGAGCCGCATCCTCGCGGTGGCCGACGCCTTCGAGGCCATGACCTCGGACCGGGCCTACCGCATCGCCCTTCCGTGGGAGGTGGCGGTCTGCGAGCTGGAGCGGGAGCAGGGCCGTCAGTTCGATCCCCGGGTGGTAACGGCGTTCTGTGGGATCCTCCGGTCCGCGCGGAGGCGTTCCGCCCTCCAGCAGGCCCTCCTCGAGGTCACGCATTCCGGGTCCGGGACCGCGGATCCCGTGGAGGTACTGGAGCGACTCGCGAAGGCCTTCTACGCCTTCACCCTGCGGTTGCTGGAGGCCTTGGAACGAACCGCGGGGAGGTCCCTCACGGAGGGCCTCCTGCAACGGATTCCCGTGATCCCGGTCTTCCCCCACGCGGGAGGGGAGGACCCTTCTCCCACGGCCGTGCGCCAACGGGTGGAGGAATACCGGGAGCAGGTCGCCCGCATGGTGGAGTACGCCGCGGAAGTGTGCGGGAGGCGGATCGCGCGGGCCCTGGTGGAGCAGACGATCCGGGAGCTCCCGGAGGAGGTGCGCCCCCTCACCACCCTGTTCCTGCGGGTGGAGGACCCGGGACCCTGGGACGGGTTATACTCCCAATAGGCCCGGGGAGGGCAAGGTGCACGAGTTCACGGTGCGCACCCCGCAACGGGAGTGCTTGGTGGAGATCACGGACCAGGTGGCGCAGGCGGTGCGCGCGAGCCGGGTTCGGAACGGGACCGCCTTCCTCTACGTGCCCCACACCACTTGCGGCCTCGTGATCCAGGAAAACGCGGATCCGGGAGTTGCCCACGACATGCTCCTGCTGCTGCGTCGCATGGCCCCCCGGGGGGATCCCGCGTACCGGCACGTGGAGGAGAACTCTCCCGCCCACCTCCAGTCGAGTCTGGTGGGCCATACCGCCTTCGTGTTCGTCCGGGACGGGGAGCTCGTCCTGGGGCGCTGGCAGGCCCTCTTCCTCGCGGAGTTCGACGGCCCCCGGACCCGCCGGGTCCTCGTGAAGGTGCTGCCGGACCCGGCTTGAGCCGCTAACGGGCCTCCGCGGCCTGCTTCTGCCGCTGCGCCTCCTCGATCACCTTCTGGGCCACGTGGGGCGGAGCTTCCTCGTAGTGGGAGAAGCTCATCTCGAAACTGCCCCGGCCTCCGGTGATGGCCCGCAGATCGCTGGCGTACCGCAGCATCTCCGCCATGGGCACCTGGGCGCGGATCCGGGTGGTCCCGTCCCCCTTGGGCTCGATCCCCTGGATGCGGGCCCGCTTCGCGTTGAGATCCCCCACCACGTCGCCCACCACGTCGTCCGGGGCCGTGACCTCCACCTGCATGATGGGCTCCAGCAGCACCAGCCCTGCCTGCTCCGCGGCCTTCTTGAAGGCCAAGGAACCCGCGATCTGGAAGGCGATGTCCGAGGAGTCCACGGGGTGGGTCTTCCCGTCCACCAGCGCCACCCGCACGTCCACCACCGGGTACCCCGCCAGGATTCCCTCCTCCATGGCCTTGCGCACGCCCTTGTCCACGGAGGGCCGGAACTGCTGGGGGATCACTCCGCCCACGATCCGGTCCACGAACTCGTAGCCGCTCCCCCGTGGCAGGGGCTCGAGCTCGAGGACGCACACCCCGTACTGCCCTCGGCCGCCCGTCTGCCGGACGTAGCGGCCCTCCGCGGTGGCCTTCCGGCGGATGGTCTCCCGGTAGGGGACGTAGGGCCGCCCCAGCTGGACGTCCACGTTGAACTTCCGCTTGAGCCGGTCCGCCACGATCTCCAGGTGGGACTCCCCCATGCCCGCGATGACCGTCTTCTTCGCCTCGGGGTCGTGCTCCACGTGGAGGGTGGGATCCTCCTCCGCGAGGCGCGGCAGGACCGTGGCGAGCCGGTCCTCGTCCTGTCGAGTCTTCGCCTCGATGGTCATGGAGATCACGGGCTTGGGGAAGGAGATGGGACGCAGCCGTACCGGGCGGTCCCGCTGGGTGAGGGTGTCGTTGGTCTGGGTCTCCGCCAGCTTCGCCACCGCCCCGATGTCGCCCGCGGGCAGCTCCGGCACCTGGATCTGCTGCTTGCCTCGCATGACGTAGAGGGGTCCGATGCGCTCCGGTTTCTCCTTCGTGGCGTTGTAGACCTGGCTATCGGCCCGCAGGGTCCCGGCGTACACCCGGAGGTAGGAGAGCCGGCCCACGTAGGGATCCGCCATGGTCTTGAACACCAGGGCCGCGAGGGGACCGGCGGGTTCTACCGCCAGGTGAGCCCCGGACTCCGTCTCCGCCTCCCGCTCCCCGGGATGGGGACCGAGAGCCACCAGGGTGTCCAGGAGCGCGTGGGCACCCGCGCCGGTCAACGCAGCCCCGCACAGGACGGGCACGACCCGGCCTTCCCGCACGCCCGCCCGCAGCCCCCGGAGGATTTCCTCGGGGCTGAGCTCCCCGGTCTCCAGGTACTTCTCCACCAGGGCATCCTCCCCTTCCGCGGCCTCCTCCACGAGCACCTCCCGCCACCGCCTGACCTCCTCCTGGACTTCCGCGGGGGGCTCCCCGGCGCGGACCTTTCCCTCCTCCACCAGGTACGCCCGCAGGGTCACCAGGTCCACGACCCCCCGGAAGGCCGTCTCCCGGCCTACGGGGACCTGGAGGGGAACCACGTGCGGTCCGAACCGCTCCCGCAGCTGCTCCATGACCCGCTGGAATTCCGCGTTCTCCCGATCCATGCGGTTCAGGAACACAAACCGGGGGAGACGGGCCGCCTCCGCCACCCGCCACAACTTCTCCGTCTGCACCTGGATGCCCGCCACCGCATCCAGCACGAACAGGGCCGCGTCCGCCACGTGCAGGGCCGCATAGCACTCCCCGATGAAGTCCGGATACCCGGGCGTGTCGAGGAGGTTGAGTTTGTGGTCCTTCCACTCCAGCGGCGCGGGCGTGAGGTTGATGGTCATCCTCCGCCGGATCTCCTCGGGGTCGTAGTCCGTGGTGGTGGTCCCCTCGTCCACCCGCCCCATCCGCTCGATGGCCCCGGACGCGTACAGCAGCGCCTCCACCAGGCTGGTCTTCCCCACTCCCCCGTGCCCCACCACCGCCACGTTCCGGATGCGCTCCACCGGATAGACCTTCATCCTCTGCCTCCTTCCCGTCAGTATCCCAGCTCGGGATCTACGACGTTCCGCAGCCCCTCCCCTCGAAGGTAGCGGCGGAGGTTATCGCAGAACAACGGGATGGCCCGGTCCATGTACCGGGGGGAGTTGCCCGAGATGTGCGGGGTGATGAGGACGTTGGGGAGGTCCCACAAGGGGTGCTCGGGCGGGAGGGGCTCCGTCTCGAAGACGTCGAGGGCCGCCCCCCGGAGCCTCCCGGACCGGAGGGCCTCCACCAGCGCCCGCTCGTCTACCAGGGCGCCCCGGCCCACGTTGACCAGCACCGCCTCCGGCTTCATCCACCCCAACTCCCGCGCCCCGAGGAGTCCACGGGTTTGGGGGGTAAGCGGGAGGGCGAGCACCACGTAGTCCGCGCTCCGGAGCACCGCCTGCAACCCCTCGGGGCCGTACACCTCCTCCACCTCCGGCACGGGCGCGGGGTTTCGCCGCAGGCCCACGACCCGGGCACCGAAGGCCCGACATCGTCTGGCCACCTCCTGCCCGATGGCTCCAAGGCCCAGGATCCCCACCGTGGCCCCCCACAGCTCCCCGCCCGGTTCCGGTTCCCACCGCCGGTGGATCTGGTGGCGGAACGCCACGTGGAGGTTCCGGGCGAACACGAGGAGGCACC
Organism: Armatimonadota bacterium; assembly: GCA_031460175.1. Taxonomy (NCBI): domain Bacteria; kingdom Bacillati; phylum Candidatus Sysuimicrobiota; class Candidatus Sysuimicrobiia; order Candidatus Sysuimicrobiales; family Candidatus Sysuimicrobiaceae; genus Candidatus Sysuimicrobium; species Candidatus Sysuimicrobium tengchongense. The sequence continues at coordinate 95,105 of JAVKGW010000005.1, forward strand.
CGAGCACGTGCTCGGCCATGGGGATGGCGTGGATGCCCCGGCTGTTGGTGAGGAGAATGCCCCGGCCGGTGAGTTTCGGGAGCAGGTTATCCACCCCCGCAGCGGTGGAGTGCACCCACCGGAGCCCGCGGGCTCGCTCCAACACCCCATCCGGCAGATCCCACCCCACCCACACCTCGGCGTCCGGGGCGTGGTCCAGGGATTCGGAGCGGGACACCACGCGCAGCTCCACCCGGGGATCCACGGCCCGGACCATGGCCTCGTGGTGCGGCCCAATCCGCACCGTGCACACCACCACGCACCGCCCACGGTCCCCCATCTTCTCTCAAGACGCGGACGCCGGAACCGTTCGACTCGCCTCCCGCAGACGTTCTACCACGAACCGCCGGTCCAGGGCCGCCAGCATCCAACCCGCCTGCGGTCCGCTGGGCTTGCCGAGAAAGGCCAGGTAGATGGCACCGAAGGCCTCCTCGGGGGAAAGCCCCAGCTCGGCCTTCAGGGCGTGGATCCGGGCCTGCACCGCCTCACCCGTCGGCCTCTCCTGCTCGAGGAAGTCCGCGAGCCGTGCGAGGAGGGTACGCTGCGTGGAAGATAGGCCTCGGGCCGCCTCGGGCAGGTGGGGCTGGACCGTGAACCGGTACCGATCCGGCGCCCACCGCGCCAGCCACCGCCTGGCGTCCTGCACCCGCGCCCGGAGTTCCGCCCTGTCCTCCTCCGTCAGGGGGGCCCCCTTCTCCCGGGCCACCGCGGCCTCGAGATCCACGTGCGGCATCTGCAGGAGGTAGGCGATCCTCGCAAACCGGGGCCGGTAGAAGGGTTCCGGGGGCGTCTCGCGGAGCCAGGAATAGCGGAAGGTCCGGGCGAGGTCCCGGATGTCCTCCGCCTCCCCGGGCGTTTTGGGCTGCAACTCCCCAAAGTACGCGGCCGCGGCCCGGTCGTACTCGTCGTACAGCCGGGGGACGGTCTCCCCGCCCGGGTCGAAGTCGATGGCGGTGCGGTGGTGGGCCCGCACGATGAGGAACCGCACCAGCTCCGGCCGCAGCACCTCCAAAAGATCCCGGGCGGGCACGCCCCGCCCTGCGCTTCCCGACATCTTCTTGCCGCCCACGTAGATCCACTCGTAGGGGATGGCAAAGGGCGGGGTGATGCCGAAGATGCGGCGGGCCACCGCGGAGGCGGTGTCGTGGGTGCCCCCCCGGGTCATGTGGTCCTTCCCGGCCCCCTCCACCTGGACCCCGAAGAGCCACCACTTGGCGGCCCACTCCGTCCGGAAGGTCATCTTGGCCCCACCCCGGAAGGGAGAGCGGCGGCCTCGGTGTCCGCAGCCCCGGGCCCAGCTCACCTTGTCCGGACGGCACTCGTACACCACCTCCGTCCCGTCCCAACCGAGCACCACCGTGGTGGCGAGCCGGCCGCAGGCCTCGCACACCACCTGCACCGGGTGCCGCTCCGCCCGCGTGCTGCCCGTGATCTCCCGCTCGACGCGCACGATCTCCTCCGCCCGGTCCAGCACCACCCGCATGGCCCCGTCGAACTGGCCTGACCGGTAGAGGTCGCTCGTACGGTAGAAGGTGCACCCCCCTCCCACCGACCGGATAATGGCCTCGAACTCCAGGATGTAGCGCTGCGCGAAGCTCGCCGCGGTGGCGTCCACCCACGGCACCTCGCAGAGGGGCTTTCCCAGGTGCGGCAGGAAGAACTCTTCCGGAAGACCGGCCGGGACGGCGTCGAACGGATCGTAGTCGTCAAACCCGTACAGGAACCGGACCTCCGCGCCCCGCTCCCGGAGTCCCCGGACGAGGGCGTCGTGGAGGATCACCCCCCGCAGGGATCCCACGTGCACGAGGCCTGAAGGCGTCCAGGAGTCGTTCACCACGTAGGGCGCCGGACGCTCCGCCAGGATGGCCTCCACCAGCACGTCCACCCACATCACCCCCCATCATACCGCCTGCCGCGGCGTCGGGGGAAAACCGTCAGCAAACCGGGGAGCGCAGGCGGCTCAGCAGTGCCGCCCGGAGAGGACCTGCGAGGTAGAAGGATCCGGTGACCACCAGGACGTCGTCCTCTCCCAGCCGGCTCAGGGAAACGGCCAGGGCCTCCTGGGGGTCGGGCAGGCTCAGGACCCGGGAGGTATATCGCCGGGCCACCTCCCCAAGGGCTTCCGCGGGAAGGGCCCGGGGATCCTGCGGGGTGGTGGCGATGACCTCTCCCGCGAGCGGGACGATGATCTGGGCCACGGGGTCCGGATCATGGGTCGCGATCATCCCCAGCACCAGGACCACCCGCCGCCCCGAAAACAGCTCCCTGAGGGTGTCCCGCAGGGCCGCCATGCTGGCGGGGTTGTGGGCCACGTCCACCAGGATGGCGGGGCGCAGTCTCAGGAGCTCCTGCCGGGCGGGCCACGACAGGCGCGCGAGCCCCATGCGGGCCGCCTCTGGTGCCAGCCTCCGCCCCTCCCGGCGCAGCAACGCCTCCACCGCGGTGATGGCCACCGCGGCGTTCACCGCCTGGTGCCGCCCCAGCAGCGGCACGTGGAGGCCCTCGTACCGACCCAGAGGGGTTTCCACCGTGAAATCCACACCGTCCAGCCCCACCCGGCGGATCTCGTAGTGCACGTCCCGGCCCACCTCGACGAGACGGGCCCCCAACTCCCGGCACCGCTCGTGGAGAACCTCCCAGGGTTCCGGGAGCTGGGGCGCGGTCACCACGACGCCCCCCGGCCGGATGATCCCCGCCTTCTCCGAGGCGATCTCCCGGAGGGTGTTGCCCAGCACGTCCGTGTGGTCGTAGGAGATGGGGGTGATGACGGAGAGCTCTGGATCGCAGATGTTGGTGGCATCGAGGCGTCCGCCGATCCCCACCTCCAGGATGGCCCGGTCCACCCCCTCCCGGAGGAAATGCACGAGGGCCAGGGCCACGGAGACCTCGAAGTACGTGGCCCGACCCCAGGGATCCCCCTCCCCTGCTTCCACCGCCGGGCGCACCTCCGCCACCAGGTCCGCGAGGGTCTCCTCCGGGATCAGGGTGTCCCCCACCCGGATCCGCTCCCGGAAGTCCACGAGGTGGGGTTTGGAATACAGCCCCACCCGCTCCCCGGCCTCCGCCAGCACCGCGGCCATCATGGCGGCGGTGCTTCCCTTGCCCTTCGTGCCCGCCACCAGCACCGTGCGCAGGGCGTTGTGGGGGTTCCCGAGACGCTCCAGGAGCGCCCGAATGCGGTTCAGCTTGATCTGGGCGTAGGGCATGGGGGCCCGCTCATAGTTGAGCAGGCCCTCCAGCCACTCCAGCGCTTCCCGGTAGGTCATGGAACCGGCGCGTCCGCGGCCACCTGGAGCTGCGCGGCCTGCAGGGTGTTCCGGAGGAGCATGGCGATGGTCATAGGTCCCACTCCGCCGGGGACCGGGGTGATCCAGCCCGCCACCTCCCGCACGCCTTCGAAGTCCACATCGCCCACGAGGCGATCGCCGACCCGGTTGATCCCCACGTCGATCACCACCGCACCGGGCTTTACCATCTCCGCGGTCACCAGCCGCGGCCGCCCCGCGGCCACCACGAGGACGTCGGCCCGGCGCGTGTGCTCCGCCAGGTTCTCCGTGCGGGAATGGCACACGGTGACGGTGGCGTGCTCGCCGAGGAGCAGAAGGGCCGTGGGTTTGCCCACCAGGCTGCTCCGCCCCAGGACCACCGCCTGCTTGCCCACCAGGGAGATGCCGGTCTGCCGGATCAGGGCCAGGATGCCGAGGGGTGTGCAGGGGACGAGCTGCGGCCGGCCCAGGGCCAGGCGGCCCGCGTTGTAGGGGCTCAGGCCGTCCACGTCCTTGCGGGGATCGAGCCGCTCGAAGATGGCCTCCGGATCGATCTGCGGGGGCATGGGCATCTGCGGCAGGATGCCGTGCACGTCCGGCCGCGCGTTCAGGCGCTCCACCAGCTCTAAGACCTCTGCCTGGGTGGTCTCCTCCGGGAGGTGGAAGGTCTCCGAGCGGATGCCCACCCGACCCGCGGCCCGGGTCTTGTTGCGTACGTAGACCGCAGAGGCGGGGTTGTTCCCCACGAGGATGGCCGCAAGACAGGGGGTGACGCCCCGCGCCCGCACGAAGGCCTCCACCTGCTCCCGGACCTCCTGCTCCACGCGAGCCGCCAGCTGCTGCCCATCGAGAAGGTGCGCCATCGCTCCCCCGTGTCCGGCTTCGGGTGCCGAAATGGATCAATCTGGAGCGGGAGACGGGAATCGAACCCGCACCACCAGCTTGGAAGGCTGGGGCTCTACCATTGAGCTACTCCCGCTCCTCACTCCTCTGGTGGGCGGGGAAGGATTCGAACCTCCGAAGGCGTTCCGCCAGCTGATCTACAGTCAGCCCCCTTTGTCCACTCGGGCACCCGCCCAACCACTGCTGAGTATACCAGGAGCCCCCTGCGGGTCAAGGCGAGGGGCTTCTGGACGCGGGGCCGGAACCGGTGCACAATGGTCCCGACACCGTCCGAGGTGAGGAGCGTTCCATGGCCGCGACCGTTTTCGGCGTCCTCATCGCCCTGGGGGTCATGGGCGGGGCGGTCTACATGGGATGGAAGCTGCTGGCGCCCAGCTGGCGAAGCGCCTGGGAGGAGATGAACCGCTCCCTCGGCCAGGTCTCCCTCCCCTTCCCCCGGATGGACCTCCAGGAGGACCTCAAAGGCCGCATCCCTCCCCCCCGGCTCTCGTGGAACTGGGCGGCCGCGGTGTTCGGACCCCTGTGGTACTTCGCCATGGGTCTGTGGGCCCACTTCGTGGCCCTCGCGGCCCTGGTGTTCCTCTCCGGTGGGCTGCTCGCACCCCTCGTGTGGCTTTACTGTGCCCTGAAGGCCAACGAGGACCTGTGGGAGGCCCGGAAGGCCCGGTGGAGCGCGTACTAGTCGCCTGGGTTTACCTGAGGTACACGCGGGTCTATACTGGGGGCGAGGTCGGGTGATCCGGATCGCGGTCGGCCGGATCCCCGGCCCTTCTACTGCGGACCACGGAGTTGGAGATGGCGCACGGGACACCGGCCCCTTCTTCGGAGAGCACCGGGAATCCCCTGGAACGGACCGCGGGTTCCGGACTCAGCCTGGGACTCCTGTTCTGGCTGTTTATGCTGGCCGCGGTGGCCGCTACCTTGTATGCCCGGCGCGCGTGGTGGCTTCCGCCCCTGGCCGTCCGGGAGGGGGCCAGCATTGACCGGCTCATCGAGATCACCCTGGGCGTGACGGGCGCCGCCTTTTTGCTCGTGCACGTGCTGCTGGGCTACTTCGTGATCCGCTACCGCACCCGGGGACAGCCCCGAGCCCACTACTTCCCCCACAACACGCCCCTGGAGGTGCTCTACACCGCGGTTCCCGCCGCGGTGCTGGTGAGCCTCAGCGTGGCGGGGTTGATGACCTGGTCCAGGCTCCACGCCCCGCCGCCCCCGGATGCCTTCCTCATCGAGATCCGGGGCCAGCAGTTCAGCTGGTCGGCCCGCTATCCGGGACCGGACGGGAAACTGGGCCGGGTGGATCCCCGGATCCCCCAACCCTTCAACGTGGACCCACAGGACCCCGCTTCCAGGGATGACGTCACCAGCAGCGAGATCTACCTCGTGGTGAACCGACCGGCCCACATCCTCCTGCGGAGCCGGGATGTCCAGCACAGCTTCTGGGTCCCCGCCTTCCGCCTCAAGAAGGATCTCCTGCCGGGGCGCACCACGGAGCTCTGGCTCACGCCCACCCGTACGGGCACCTTCGACATCGCCTGCGCGGAGCTGTGCGGGGTGGGGCACTACACCATGCACGGGCAGGTCCGGGTGGTGACCCAGCAGGAGTTCGACCGCTGGATCGGCCAGCAAGCCCAGAGGAGATAGGGGGATTCCATGGCGGCGGCTACGGAACTCCACGTGCCCGAGGCCCACCGGGAGAGCTTCTGGACCCGCTACGTCTTCAGCCAGGACCACAAGGTCATCGGGATCCAGTACCTCCTCACCTCCTTCGTCATGCTCCTCATCGGCGGGGCGCTCGCCATGGCCATGCGGGTAAACCTCGCGTGGCCCCAGAGCGGCATCCTCCAGGCGGATCAGTACCTGGCGGCGGTGAGCATGCACGGCACCCTCATGGTCTTCTTCGTGCTTACCCCCGCGCTGCTGGGAGGATTCGCGAACTTCCTGGTGCCCCTCAAGATCGGGGCCCGGGACATGGCCTTCCCCTTCATCAACATGCTCTCCTACTGGGTCTTCCTCCTCTCCGCCCTGGTGCTTCTCGCGAGCTTCTTCGCGCCGGGCGGTCCCCTCAACAGCGGCTGGACGGCTTACCCGCCCCTCAGTGCCCTCCCGCAAGCCGCCCCCGGTTCAGGCCTTGGGCAGAGCCTGTGGCTCGTGTCCATCGCCATCTTCTGCGTCTCGAGCCTACTGGGCTCCCTCAACTACATCACCACCATCCTGGTGATGCGCACGCCCGGGATGCGCCTGGGACGGCTCCCCCTTACCGTGTGGGGGATCTTCCTCGCGGCCATCCTGGCCCTCCTGACGTTCCCCGTGCTCATGGCCGCGGGGATCCTGCTTCTGTTTGACCGGCACGCGGGGACGAGCTTCTTCATCCCCGCAGGGCTCGTGGTGGGCGGGGAAGTGATCCGGCACACGGGCGGGAATCCTCTCCTCTGGCAGCACCTCTTCTGGTTCTTCGGGCATCCCGAGGTCTACATCGTCATCCTCCCGCCCATGGGCATCGTCTCGGACGTGATCGCCAACTTCGCCCGCAAGCCCATCTTCGGCTACCCCGCCATGGTGGGCTCCATGGTGGCCATCACGGTCCTGAGCTTCCTCGTCTGGGGCCACCACATGTTCGTGAGCGGGATGCATCCGCTGCTGGGCACGGGGTTCGCCATCACCACGCTCCTCATCGGAACCCCTTCCGCGGTGAAGACCTTCAACTGGCTGGTGACCCTGTGGCGGGGCAAGCTCTACTTCAGCACCGCCATGCTCTTCGCCCTGGGCTTCATCAGCACCTTCGTGGCGGGAGGGCTTACGGGCATCTTCCTCGGCAACGCCGCGGTGGACATCCCCCTCCACGACACCTTCTTCGTGGTGGGGCACTTCCACCTGGTGATGGGGGTGGCGGCCCTGTTCGGCATCTTCGCGGGGACCTACTTCTGGTTCCCGAAGATGTTCGGCCGCATGATGGACGAGCGGCTGGGCAGAGTCCACTTCTGGCTGAGCATCCTCGGGGTGTACGGGACCTTCTTCCCCATGTACTACCTGGGGCTTGCGGGCATGCACCGGCGCATCTTCAACTACCAGGCCTTCCCCTACCTCGCGAAACTGCAGCCCGTGCAGGTCTTCATCACCCTGAGTGCCTTCCTCATCTTCCTCGGAGGATTGGTGTTCGCCTACAACCTGTTCACGAGCCTCGCGAACGGCCCCCGGGCGGACCGCAACCCGTGGCGGGCGACCACCCTGGAGTGGTTCGCGGACAGCCCCCCGCCCCACGGGAACTGGCACGGCGACGCCCCTCGCGTGTACCGGGGCCCGTATGAGTACAGCGTGCCGGGTGCGAGGGAGGACTACCTTCCGCAGTGGCTGAGCCCGGTGGAGGCGGGGGTGGAGGCCGAGCACTGATGGCGGTCACCGTCCGGGAAGTCGCTCCTCCGCCTCCTCCGAAGCCTCCCGCGGAGCCCCCGCATGAGGACCGCCGGCCGGAGGGCCCGCCTCCACCGCGGGTGGCCACCCGGGTGGGGATCTGGCTCTTCGTGGGGGCCGTCACCCTTTTCTTCCTCGCCCTCACCAGCGCCCTCCTGGCGCGGGCGGAGGGCCTGGACTGGGTGCGGATCCCCTTCCCGCGAATCCTGTGGGGGAGCACGGCAGCCATCCTTTCCAGCAGCTTCGCGCTCGAACAGGCCCGGAGGGCGTTGGGGAAGGGGGACGGAAAGAGGTTCCGCGGGCGGCTCCAGCTGGCCGCCCTCCTGGGAGGCGGGTTCCTCGCGGCGCAGTTCACCGCCTGGCGGGAGCTCTCCCACCACGGGCTCTCCCTCGCCAACAGCCCCCATACCGCGTACTTCTACCTCCTCACCGGCGCCCACGCGGCGCACCTCCTGGGCGGACTGGCCTGGTTCGGAGCACTGGTGCGGCGGGCAAGGCGCGGGCAGGTGGATCCGGAGCGGATCGCGGATTTCGCGGTGTACTGGCACTTCCTGGCAGGGCTTTGGGTGTATCTTTTCGCCGTTCTGTTCCTGTGAGGAGGTCGGGCCGTGGCGGAAGCCGTTCGAACCTTAGAACGCACGGAGGCGCGGGCCGCGGACGTCTGGGCGGGCGGGGTTTCCCCCTTCGGCATGAGCTGGGGGAAGTTCATGATGTGGATCTTCCTCCTCTCGGACGCCTTCACCTTCGGGGGGCTTCTCGTCGCCTACGGCGCGGTGCGGATGGGTTCTGGGGCCTGGCCCAACGCCGCGGAGATCTTCCGCATCGGATTCGTGGGCACCATGACCTTCATCCTCATCTGCAGCAGCGCCACCATGGCGGTGGCGGTGCATGCGGCCCGTCGGGGGGACCGAGGCCTCGCGGAGGGCTTCCTCCTGCTGACCATCCTCGGCGGCCTCACCTTCCTCGGGATGCAGGCGGTGGAGTGGACCCACTTCATCCGGGAAGGCGCACGGCTCTCCAGCAACCCGTGGGGGGTCCCGGCCTTCAGCGCCTCCTTCTTCCTCATCACGGGGTTCCACGGCGGGCACGTGACGAGCGGAGTCCTCTACCTCTCCTCCGTGCTCCTCAAGACGCGTCGGGAGCGCCGGATGCTGGAGGCCTGGGAGCGCCCGCTGCGGGATCGGGCGGGCCGGCGAATCGATCCCGGCGCCCGGGTGCGCCTGCTGCACCTCTCCCAGCGGCCGGAGCTCGTGGTGGAGCAGACCCACCCCCAGTGGGGGAAGGTGGTGGTGCTGGTTCCGGAGAAGGGACCCAATGCCGCGGACATGGTGCCCGTGGAGTGGGTGGAGGTGGTGGAGGAAGCCCCGACCCCCCCGATCCCCGTGGATCGGAGAGCCCACGCGGAGCGCATCGAGATCGCGGGCCTGTACTGGCACTTCGTGGACCTCGTGTGGGTGTTCGTGTTCACCCTGATGTACCTGATCCCGCCCGCGGTCCTCGCCACCGCCCCGCACTAGGAGGAAGCCATGCAGGAGGAGCGGCACGCGGAACACGGATACGCGATCTACGCGGTCACCTGGTTCTGGCTCCTGGTGATCACCGTGGCGGAGATCTGGATCACCCTCGTCCATCTTCCCCGAGGGGTCCTCATCACGGGTCTCGTGGGGCTCGCCGTCCTCAAGGCGGCCCTCATCATGGCGTACTTCATGCACCTCCGGTACGAGCGCCCCGTGGTGACCGCCATCTTCAGCCTTCCCATCGCCATCCTCCTCCTGGCCCTGTTCGCGGTGGTGGGCATGGACGCCCTCGCGTTCTAGGGGATGGGTGAGGCGTCCCCTGCACGCTCTCCCCGGATCGCCCCCATCTGCCCCTCTCCCCGAGCCCGGCGCATGGGCCTGCTCGGGGCCCTCGTGATCCTCATCGCGGCCCTGTGGCCGGTTCCCGCGCTCCTCGTCCAGGATCTCGACGGACCGGAGGTGATGGGGATCTTCCCGGTAGGCCCCGGGCAGACCCTCCACCTCCGCTACCGCCACTCCCTCTACGGCGGACGGGTGTGGGAGCATTTCCGGATCGGCCGGGAAGGACTCGTCCTCGTGGCGGTGGAGGCGGAGCGGGAGGCCGCCCTGGAGTACTACGGGCTTCCGCGGCGGATCCGGTACCGGACGGGAGGGGGAATCGTGGAGGGATTGAAGTTGCCCGTGGGCGAGCTGGTGGTGCGCGCCACGTCCCTGGGAGAGCGGACGCTGGTGGTGGGTGGCCGCGCCATTCCCCTGGCGGCCGGGCGGGAGGGACACCGGATCCGGCTCCGGGTTGTGTCCCTCCCGGCGGTGCGGCTAGTCTGGAACCGGCTACGGGATTACGGGAAGGGACGATGACCGAGGTGCAGGCCGCGCAGCCTGTGCAATCTGAGGTCGAGGAACTCATCGAGCGGTTCGAGGGAGCCACCCGCAAACTCCCCGGCCCCGTGGGGTGGCTGGTAACGCTCCTCGCCCTCGCCGGCTCCCTCTACCACCTGTGGGCCGCCCAGGCGCCCTACATCCGCCAGCTCCACCTCACCCGCCACCTGCTTCTCGTTCTCGTGCTCACCTTCCTGCTGTATCCCGGGTGGAGGGGAGCGCGGCACCGCGTGCACCCCTTGGACTGGCTCCTGGTGCTCCTCTCCGTCCTTGGCCTGGGGTGGGTGTTCTGGGATTTCGAGCACTTCGTGTACCGTCAGGTGGTCCCCAACCTCTATGACCTCCTCTTCGGCACCCTCACCCTCCTCACGATCCTGGAGGCCACCCGACGGACCACGGGCTGGCCCCTCGTGATCCTCGCGGTCGCCTTCCTCCTCTACGCCTTCTACGGTCCCCTTCTCCCGGAACCGTGGACCCATCGGGGGTATGACCTCCACCGGGTGATCGGCCACCTGTACGTGGGGCTGGAGGGGATCTTCGGGATCCCGCTGGACGTCTCCGCCAGCTTCATCATCCTGTTCACCCTCTACGGGTCGTTCCTCGAGCAGTCCGGAGCCGGGAAGTACTTTGTGGACCTGGCCTTCGCCCTCATGGGCCGGCGGCGCGCGGGGGCGGGCCAGGCGGTGACGGTGGCCTCCTTCCTCCTGGGCGGGCCCTCCGGAAGCGGGGTGGCCACCACGGTGACCGTGGGAGCCATCGCGTACCCCCTGCTGCGCCGCAGCGGCTACGACCCGGAGTCCGCGGGAGGGTTGCTGTCCGCGGGCGGCATCGGCGCCGTGATCTCCCCGCCCATCCTGGGGGCCGCGGCCTTCATCATCGCGGAGATCCTGAAGATCTCCTACCTGCAGGTGATGGTGCTCGCCATCGTCCCCACGTTGCTGTACTACTTCTCCATCCTCCTCATGATCGAGCTGGATGCCCGGCGGTTCGGCCTCCGACAGGTGGAAATCCGGGCGGAGAACCCCTGGCGGCTTGCGGGCCGCTACTGGTACCTGCTGGCCTCTCTGGTCCTCATCCCCCTCTTCATGGTGCGGGGGTTCACCGCCATCGCCGCGGTGTTCTGGTGCATCGTGACCACGGCCCTCACCAGCCTCCTCCGTCCTGAGACCGCCCTGGTGGCCGTGCGGCGTGCCCCCGGAGCCGCACCCTGGCCCCCGGGGACCCGCAGGATCCTCGGGGGGATCCTGGGAGCGGCCCTGGCCCTTCTCCTCGTCCCGGCCCTCCGGAGCCTCCTTGCCCTGCCGTCCCTCCCGGCGGCGACCCTATGCATGGCTCTCGGCGCGGCCCTGGGCGCCGCCGCGGAGCGGGCGTGGAGGGAGCCGTACACGGGAGAACCCCTGCGTCCCCAACCCCTCGCCTTCCGGAGGCTGGGGGCATGGGAGGTGAGCGGTGCCCCCCTGGTGGCCGCCCTCGTGAACGGCACCAAGCAGGTGATCACCGTGGCGGTGACCTGCGCGGTGGCCGGGATCATCGTGGGGGTCATCACCCTCACGGGGCTCGGGCTCAAGCTCTCGGGCATCATCGTGGACCTGGCCCGGGGTCAGCTGCTGCCCACCCTGCTCTACTCGGGGATCGCTCTGTGGATCCTGGGACTGGCCCTGCCCATCACCGCCACGTACATCATCGCCGCGGCCATCATCGCTCCCGCCCTCATCCGCCTGGGCGTCCATGAGCTGGCGGCCCACATGTTCATCTTTTACTATGCCATCCTCTCGGAGGTGTCCCCGCCCGTGGGATTGAGCCCCCTCGCGGCCTCCGCCCTCACGGGCGGAAACGCCTTCCGCACCATGCTCATGGCGTGGAAGTACACCCTGCCCGCCTTCGTGGTACCCTTCATGTTCACCGTGCACCCGGATGGGATGGGCCTGCTGCTCCACGCCCCCTGGGAGGTCACCGCGAAGGTCATCCTCACCGCCCTCCTGGGGCTCATAAGCCTCAGCGCCGCGGTGAACGGGTGGCTCCTGCGCCGGACTTCCTGGCCGGAACGGTTGGTCCTCGCCCTGTGTGGCCTACTGCTCATCTACCCGGCCGCCGCCCTGGACCTGGTGGCCGCGGGAGGCCTCGGGGCCGTCCTCCTGATCCAGTGGGTTACCCGGCCCCAACCGGCCCCCCAGCGGGGCGGTTCGCATCCTTAAACGAAGGAGGCGAGCACCGTGGAAGAGGACCTGAGTCCTCTGGCTCCCCTGGAATCCGCCACCGCCTCCGAGGTGGTGGCCTGGTGTGCGGAGCTCCTCCTGCACAAAGCCCGCCTCCATCTCGGCCTCTCCCCGGAGAAGGGGCCGGCGGACCCGGACCAGGCGCGCCTCGCCATGGACGCTGCGAGCGCCCTGGTGGAGCTCCTTCAGGGAAAACTGCCCGGAGAAACCCTGGGAGAGCTCCTCATGCACATCGCGGATCTGCGCCTCCGCTACCTGCAGCTCCGGCCGCCGCGCTAGCCGGAGGTCACCGCTCCGAAGGGAGGAAGATGGCCCGTCCTTTCCCGTCCGCGAAGACCCGGACCGTGATCTGGTGCTCTCCCGGCGGGAGGTACGGGGCCTCCAGGATGAGGGCCCCCGTGTCCACGGAACCGATAAGGCCCGTGCCGTTGCGCAGGATGGTGTAGCCCCGGCAGGTGTCGAACTGGTAGGGGACGAAGATCACCTCCTCGGCCAGCAGACCTCGGGCGGCGAGGTCGTGGAGCAGTCCATCAATTCGCTCGCACGTGGACCAGCCGTAGCTGTCGCCGGAGACGATCACCGCCGCCTCCCCCTCGCCCCTCCAGACCCGCACGCACCCCCCCAGGCCGTGGCGGGCGATCAGGGACTCGGCCTCCTCGGCACCCTCCGGCCTGATGGGCACCTCGTCACACCAGTAGTAGATCCCCATGGCCGACCTCCCATCCAGGATCGTGCATAGATATTCACCGTGGCTGCCTTCCCATTTAGTACGCCACGGATAACCGCCTGTCCCTCCTTGATTTCGAGAAATGTTTCCGGGGAATCCAAATGCAGAGAATTCTGAGCAGACCTCCTGTGGCTCCCGGCCGAGGTGCGGGGTACAATAAGCGCATGGCGAACCGGCTGACGCATGTCAAAAGCCCTTACCTGCGGGCCGCGGCGCACCAGCCCGTGGACTGGTACCCCTGGAGCGAGGAGGCCTTCGAGCGGGCGCGCCGCGAGGACAAACCCATCCTGCTGGACATCGGGGCCGCTTGGTGCCACTGGTGCCACGTGATGGATCACGAGTCCTACGAGGATCCTGAAATCGCCGCCTTCATCAACCAGCACTTCGTCCCCGTCAAGGTGGACCGGGATGAGCGGCCGGATCTCGACATCCGGTTCCAGAACGCCGTCAGCGCCCTCACGGGGCAGGGCGGTTGGCCCCTCACCGCCTTCCTCACCCCCGAGGGACACGTCTTCTACGGCGGCACCTACTTCCCCAAGGAGGATCGGTACGGACTCCCGGGGCTGAAGCGGATCCTGCAGCAGGTGGTGGAGACGTACCGGAAGGAGCGGGACCGCACCGTGGCGTTTGCCAAGCGCCTGGTGGAGGACCTGCGCCGGGCCCAGGCCGCCACGGGCCGCGAGTCCCTCTCCTGGGAGCTGGTGGATCGGTGCCTGGATGAAGCCAGTCGGGCCTTCGATGTGCGGTACGGCGGATTCGGGTCCGCGCCCAAGTTCCCGCACGCGCCGGTCTTGGACCTGCTGTTGCACCTGTGGTGGTCCCGCCGGGAGGGCTGGATGGAGACGGTGGTGACCCGCACCCTGGAGGCCATGGCCCGGGGCGGAATTCGCGATCAGCTGGGCGGGGGCTTCCACCGGTACAGCACGGATGCCCGTTGGTGCGTGCCCCACTTCGAGAAGATGCTCTACGACAACGCGGCGCTGCTTTCCACCTACGCCCGGGCCGCCGCGGCCCTGGATCACACGGACTTCCGGGAGGTGGCGCAGGACACGGCAGCCTTCCTGCTGGACGTGCTCCAGGATCCCCACGGCGGATTCGGCGCAAGCCAGGACGCGGATGTGGGCCCCGGGGACGACGGGGACTTCTTCACCTGGACCCTGGAGGAGGCGGCCGCGGTCCTGGATCCCGAGGAGCTGGAGATCGTGCGGCTGCGGTTCGATCTGCACGAGGTCGGGGAGATGCGGCATGATCCCCGCCGCAACGTCCTGTGGATCGCCCAGGACGTTCCGGAGATCGCCCGGAATCTCGGCCTCGCTGCTGAGCGGGTGGAGACCCTCCTGGCCCACGCGGTGGCAAAGCTGCGGGCCGCGCGGGCTCAACGGCCTGCCCCTGCGGTGGACCGCACCCTCTACGCCAGCTGGAACGGGATGGCCATCCAGGCGCTTCTGCTGGCCCACCAGGTGCTGAGGGACCCGCGTCTGGGGGAGGCGGGCCTGCGGGCCCTCCGGCGGTTCCTCCGGGAAGGCTACCGCGAGGGTCTCGGGTTCCCGCACGCCCTCCACGCTCCAGACGGCCCCCGCACCCTGGACGACCAAGTGCACATGGGGCGGGCGCTGCTGGCGGCGTATCAGTACACCTCGGATCCCGGCTTCCTGCACGCCGCACGGGGGATCGCGGAGCTGCTGGACCGGGCGTACTGGGATCCCGCAGAAGGCGGCTACTTCGACGTCCCCCGCGACGCCGCGCGGGATCCCGCCCTCGCCATCCCCTACAAGCCCCTGCAGGACGCCCCGACTCCCGGCGGGAACGCCGCCGCGGCCCTGTTCCTGCAGGACCTCGCACTCCTCACGGGGGAAGCTCGCTACCGGGAGCGGAGCGAGGAGGTGCTGGAGGTGTTTGCCCGTCCCGCCTCGGCCCACGGGTACTTCGCCGCCACCTACTGTCTGGCCCTCTGCCGCCACCTCCAGCCCGGCGTCCACGTGGTGGTGGTGGGTGGCCGGGAGGACCCGCAGGCCCGAGCCCTGTTCGAGGCCGCCTGGTACACCTTCCACCCGGACAAACTGGTGAGCTGGCGGGCGCCGGATGAGGCGCTCCCCCCTCCGGTCCAGCCGATGGCCCAACACGCGGGCGGTCGGGCCGCGGCCTTCGTGTGCCTGGGGGTTTCCTGCCGGCCCCCCACCTTTGATCCGGAACCCCTCCGGGAGGTCCTCCGGCAGCCGCAACGCCACCCCTGACGCGGCCCGAGCGTCGTTACGGTTCCGTTGCGAACGCGGTTCATCCTGTCCTCCGAGTGAGGGCGCCGCCCAGGATCGAGGCCCGGGAGTTTCTCGACGGCCCCGCCCAGGACCCGGTGGCGTTCGCGGGCCTGCTCGCGGACATCCGGCGGGTGAACCGGTGGTATGGGGGTCGGACCCTGGTCCTGTCCCATCTCGAGGCGTTCAGCCGCCGCATCCCACACCGTCCTCTTCGCATCCTCGATGTGGCCACGGGAAGCGGGGACATGCCCGCGGAGATGGTCCGGTGGGCCCGCGCGCGGGGAATCCCCCTCCGGATCCTCGCCGTGGACATCCACCCGGAGATCCTGGCGGTGGCCCGGGCGCTCCTCGAAGGCGTCCCGGAGGTGATCCTGGTGCGGGCGGACGCGCGGGCCCTCCCGCTTGCAGACCGGAGCGTGGACGTGGTGTTCTGCGGGCTCGCCCTCCACCACTTCTGCTGGGCGGACGCGGTCCGGGTACTGCGGGAGGTGGACCGGGTGGCCGCGGGCGGGTACGTGGTGCACGACGTGCTGCGCACCTGGGCCGCGTATCTCGGCGTGCTGGCGGACACGTGGATCCTGGGCCGCAGCCGTCTGAGCCGTCACGACGGCCCCTTATCCGTCCTGCGGGCATACACCCTGGAGGAACTCGAGGCCCTCGTCCGCGCGGCAGGACTTCGGAACGCCGAGGTTCGGCGCCACCGGTTCCAACGGGGCGTGATCGTACGCTGGCCGGAGGAGCGGGATGGACGCTGATGTCCTGGTGGTGGGGGCCGGGCCCGCGGGGAGCAGCCTGGCGATCCACCTGCGCCGGTTCGGCTGGCATGTGCGGCTCGTGGATCGGGCGCACTTTCCCCGGCCGAAGCCGTGCGGCGAGTACCTGAATCCGGGTGCGGTGCGGCTGCTGGCACGGCTCGGCCTCGGGGCGCGGATACAGGCGGCGGGCGTGCGGATCCACGGAATCCTCCTCACGGGCCCGGACGGCACCTCCGGGTGGGCGCCGTTTCCCTCCGGGTTCGGCCTGCTGGTGCCGCGGGTCCGGCTCGACCACCTCCTGGTCCAGGAGGCGGTGCGCATCGGCGCAGAACTGCTGGAAGGTGTCCGGGTGGATGCGGCCGCTCCGGGCAGTCCGCCTGTTGTCTCGGCCCGTGGGCAAAACCGCGTCTTCCCCCTCCGGGCCCGGCTGGTGGTGGGAGCGGATGGCCTGCACTCCGCGGTGGCTCGATCCCTCCAACGGCTGCGGCCTCCGGCCCACGCCTACACCACCGTAGGGGCATGCTTCGAGGGGATCGCGTGCGACCATCCGCGCGGAGACCTCCACGTGGGACCCGGGTGGTACGTGGGGGCGGCACTCTACGGCAACGGCGTGGGGAACGTGGTGGCGGCTCTGCCCCAGAGGAGGATGCGGGAGGCCCGGGATCCCCGCGCGGCCTTTGCGGGGGCGTGCGCAGAACTTCCCGTGCTGCGCCGCCTCATGCGGAACGTCCGGCCGGTCGCGCCCTTCGCGTGCGTGAGCCCCCTCGGGTTCACGGTGCGACGGGCGTGGGCTCCAGGCATCCTCCTCGTCGGCGACGCCGCGGGCACCGTGGACCCCATGACGGGCCAGGGCGTATATCTGGCGCTTCGGAGTGCCGAGCTCGCCGCTGGCTTCATTGACCGATTCCTGCGGACGCAGGACCTGCGGGCGCTTGCGGACTACGATCAGATCCGGCGAAAGGCCTTCCGCCGCATGTGGGCCATCGCCCGGATCCTGCAGTGGGGGGTGCGGCGCGGGCTCGCGCGCCGGTTCATGCGGTGCCTGGTGGATTCCCCAACCCTCGCCTCCTGGCTGCTGGGAGTGGTGGGAGGAAGGTGACCGTGCGCCTCGTGCACACCGCCCGCATCCGGGCGCCCCTCGGGGCGGTCTTCGACCTCGTCCGGGACGTGGAGCGCTGGCCGCGGCTTCTGCCCGCCTACCGGCGGTGCCGGATCCTGGAGCGGACGCAGGATCGCCTGACCTTTGCCATGGCCGGATGCATCCGGGGCTGGCCCGCCCGGTGGGTGGCGGTGCAGGAGGCCGATGAACCTGGCCGCCGCATCGTCTTCCGGCACCTCCGCGGGATCACCCGCGGGATGGTCGTGGCGTGGCAGTTCGAGCCGGACGGGGAAGGGACGCGGGTGGTGCTCGTGCACGACCTCACGCTGTCTTGGCCGCTGGTGGGCCGGTGGGCCGCGGAGCGGATCGTGGGACCCGTGTTCCTGGACTTCATCGCCCGGAGAACCCTGGAGGCCGTGCGGGCATGGGCGGAGCGGCGGAGAGGAGCGGGAAGACGGGCAGGCACCGGGTAGTGGTCACGGGGATCGGCGCCGTCACCCCCATCGGGATCGGCGTGGAGGGGCTCTTTCGCGGGATCCTGGAGGGCCGGTCGGGGGTGCGGCGGCTTGAACGGTTCGACGCCTCCCCGTTCGCCAGTCAGGTGGCCGCGGAGGTGGCGGACTTCGACCCCGCGGCGTTCCTGGATCCCAAGCAGGGGAAGCGGCTCGATCGGTTCGCCCAGTTCGCGGTGGTCTGCGCCCGTCAGGCGGTGGCGGACGCGGGCCTGGACCTGGAGGCCGTAGACCGGGATCGGGTGGGGGTCTTCATCGGGACCGCCCTGGGTGGAGCCGCGTTCGCGGAGGAGCAGGCCCGCATTTATCTCCGGGAGGGAATCCGGCGGGTACGGCCGACCCTGGCGGTGTCCGTCTTCGGCGGGGCCGCCAGCTGCAACATCGCCCTGGACCTGGGGATCACGGGTCCCACGAGCGCCAACAGCGACTCCTGCGCCTCCGGGACCATCGCCATCGGGGAGGCCATGCGGCTCGTGCGCGACGGCGAGGTGGACCTCATGCTGGCGGGCGGGGTGGAGGTGCCCCTCACGCCCCTCATCTTCGGGGCCTTTGACCTCCTGCGGGCCATGTCTACGCGGTTTAACCACGATCCCGCCCGTGCCAGTCGCCCCTTTGACCGCGGCCGGGACGGGTTCGTGATGGCGGAGGGGGCGGCCGTCCTGGTGCTGGAACGCCTGGAGCATGCCCTGGCCCGAGGCGCCCGCATCTACGGGGAGGTCCTGGGGTACGGCACCACGAACGACGCCTACCACATGACCGCGCCGCTCCCGACGGGTGCCCAGGCGGCCCGGGCCATGCGGCTTGCCCTCGCCGACGCGGGGGTCTATCCGGAAGAGATTGACCACATCAACGCGCACGCTTCCAGCACCCCCCTCAACGACGTGACGGAAACCCGGGCCATCAAAGAGGTCTTCGGCCCGCACGCGTACCGGATCCCCATCAGCGGCACCAAGTCCATGCACGGGCATCCACTAGGCGCCGCGGGTGCCGTGGAGGCCGCCATCTGCCTGTTGAGCCTTTTTCGGGACTACGTGCCGCCCACCATCAACCTCGAAGAACCGGACCCCGCGTGCGACCTCGACTACGTGCCGGGCCGCGGAAGGTTCGTCCGGGTGCACCACATCCTCAACAACTCCTTCGGGTTCGGCGGGATCAACGCCTGCCTGGTGTTCGGACGACCCCCGGTCCCCCTGCCCGAGAGACGGTAACCCTTCCCTGTCAAGTTTCCCGGATTCGCGCGGGCGTTTAGGCTACGGATGGAATGTACGTCCGTCTCAAACACGCGCTGAGCGAACTCACCCTCCAGGCGGTCCGCGATCCCGCCCAGGCCCGATTCGTGGTGTGGCTCGCGGGGTACGCGCAGGTGGCCGTCGCGGGGGAGGCGGTATCGCTCTTTCGGGTGCAGTCCACCGCTCGTCTCCTCGCGGCCCCGCTGGGGTGGAGGGTGCGGCAGCGGGATCTCACTTCCCTCGTGGGACGACGGCTCCTGTGGCGGGGAAGCCGTCGGATCGGGCTCCCGCGGCCCTACCGCCCCTTCTGGCCGTACTTCCGCACACAGACCCTCCGACTCTACCGGGTCACCGCACACCTCCTCCGCCACCCGGAGGTGGGGGATCTGCCAGACGATCTGTACCGGGGTCTTGTGCTCTTCGACTTCGGGCTGTACTTCTCGTGCCACGAGTACTTCGAGGGTCTGTGGCGCGCGGCAGGTCCGGACGGCCGCGATTTCTACCACGGACTCATCCAGGTGGCGGCCGCCTTCTACCACCACGAGAAGGGTAACCGGCGCGGAGCCCTGGCCTTGCTGCGCCGCGGACTTTCCAAGCTCACGGCGTACCGTCCCGGCTATCGAGGGATGGAGGTGGAGCGCGCGTGGGCGATCCTGGCCTCTTGGGAGGATCGGTTCCAGCAGGGGGCGTCGGCGGACCCTCCCCGGATCGTCGTACAATCGGAGCGACCCCTGGGACCGGGGGAGGGAGCATGAAGCGGGTATTCGAGCACATCGAGCGCAACGCCCAGACGTACATCGCCGCCCTGCAGCGGCTGGTGCGTCAGCCCAGCGTGGCGGCCCAGGGGATCGGGATCGAGGCGTGCGCGGAGCTGGTGGCGGAGATGCTCCGGGAGATCGGCGCCCGGGTGGAAGTGCTGCGGCTTCCGGGTGCGGCCCCGCTCGTGTACGGAGAGGTCTCCGGCACTTCCGCCAAGACGCTGCTCATCTACGAGCACTACGACGTCCAGCCTCCGGAGCCGCTGGAGGAGTGGATCTGCGATCCCTTCGCCGCGGAGGTGCGGGGGGACCGGATCTACGGCCGCGGGGTGGCGGACACCAAGGGGAACCTGGTGGCCCGCATGTGCGCGGTCCGGGCTCTGCGGGAGGTCACGGGACGGGTGCCGGTGACGGTGAAGTTCCTGGTGGAGGGGGAGGAGGAGATCGGGAGCGTGCACCTATCGGAGTATGCGGAACGCCACCCGGAGCTCTTCCGGGCGGACGGGTGCCTGTGGGAGTCCGGGGGCAAAGACCACCAGGAGATCCCCAACCTGTACCTGGGCGCGAAGGGGATCGTGTACGTGGAGCTGGAGGCCCGGGGGGCAGTCCGCGACCTCCACTCCTCCCTCGGCACCATCGTCCCCAACCCTGCCTGGCGACTCGTGTGGGCGCTTTCCACCCTAAAGGACGAGGAGGAGCGCATCCGCATCGAGGGATTTTACGACGACGTGGCGGAGCCTACCCCGGAGGATCTCACCCAGCTGGAGCGGATCGCATCCACCCGGGACGACGCGGCCCTGCTGCGAGACCTGGGATTGGACCAGTACCTCCTGGGACTGAGCGGGGTGGAGCTCCTGAAGCGGCACCTCTTCCAGCCCACCTGCACCATCTGCGGGCTCACCGGCGGCTACTCCGGTCCCGGATCCAAAACCGTGCTCCCCAGGGTGGCCCGGGCAAAGGTGGAGTTCCGGCTTGTGCCCAATCAGAGGGCGCAGGACATCCTTCGGAAGCTGCGGGCGCACCTCGCGCGGCACGGGTTCGCAGACATCCAGGTGACAGATCTCGGCATGGAGGATCCTGCCCGCGCGCCCATGGATGCGGAGATCGTGCGGGTGGTGGCCGCTACGGCCCGGGAGGTGTACGGGCGGGATCCCCTCATCTTCCCCCTCATGGCCGCCACGGGGCCCATGGACGTGGTGTGCGGGAGGTTCGGCACCCCTGTTGTGGGCACGGGAATCGGGTATCCCGGAGCCAACGTACACGCCCCCAACGAGAACATCCGCATCCGGGACTACGTGGAGGGCATCAAGCACATCGCCCTCATCCTGGAACGGTACGGGGCCCCATAGGGGCGTTTGACTTTCCCCCGCTCCCTCCCTATCATGGGGGCGGCCCGGAGGGGTGGCCGAGCGGTCCAAGGCGGCGGTTTGCTAAACCGTGGCGGGGCAAAAACCCCGCCCGTGGGTTCGAATCCCACCCCCTCCGCCAGCTTAGGGTCTCATCGGCCGGTACACCACCACCATCTGAACGCGTTCCCCCCGGGACTTATCCAGGGCGAATGAGATCCCCAGACCCGGATAGGCGAGGACCAGGGTGCTCCGATCCTCCTGGGCTTGGTGGGTAGGACCGAAGGCCCGTAAAACCTCCTCCAACCCGCTCCCCACGCCGATCCCCTGTGCGGTGCGGTACCGTGGGTGCTCCACGAAGATGGTGTCCACATGCCCTGCGGAGTCCACCCGCACCGTGATCCCCCGCTGCGGCCAGAAGAATTTGCCGCCCCCCTCGGATCCGGCCCGCCCGGCCGGGGGACCCAGGTGCTGGAACACCTGGACCACCCGCATGCCGAGAACGACGGGGCCCACCCGCTGGCCGGGGACGATGAGGAACGCGGCCGGGATCACCGGGAGGATCGCCAGGGCCGCGACCAAGGCGGATCCGAACCTCGTGGACAACCGTTCCACCCCGCTGCTAAAATAACGGCCGGCTGCGCCCGTAGCTCAATTGGATAGAGCATCTGACTACGGATCAGAAGGTTGGGGGTTCGAGTCCCTCCGGGCGCGCCACCTTCCCATATCCCCTCCAGGCCGGTCGCAGGGTCTCCTCCGGCTACGAGTCCGGCCCCGGGAGGAGTTCCGCACGGACCCCGGAAGCGCTTCCGCCGGGATCCAGCCCGTCCAGAGAAGCAACTCTCCTCCAGGTCCTCGAGGAGACCTCGATGCCACGGTCGGAGGAGTCGTCTTCGTAGTCCCGGGGAGACCCTCCCCGTGTTATAATTCGCCCCGGATCGGGCCCGTAGCTCAGTGGATAGAGCAGGGGACTCCTAAGCCTCAGGTCGGGGGTTCGATTCCCTCCGGGCCCGCCAGCCTCCCGGGACTCGCACCTGCACCGTGAAGGTACCGCCACCGGGGCCTTGCGGTGTTGTGCATGCTCACGGTGGTCACGGGTCCCCGTTTCCTCCGCCTCCGGCACGCATCCCGAGCAGGATCCCGGTCCGGAAAGCCGAACTCCTCCCGGTGAGGTTTGCCCGGAGGACCGCAGGCATGGCCATCTCCCCACCGGAAACCCCAACCGGCCGGGCGCAACTGGCGCGGCGGCACATGCGCCTCCTCTTCTGGGCCCAGGCCCTATCGGTGGCCACCTTCCAGCTCATGCCCGCCCTGGGCGGGGTGATGCTCCTGCACCTGACGGGTACCGTGGCCGCCACGGGACTCGCCCTGAGCCTCAGCGGGCTCGGGCAGATCCTCACCGCTTACCCCGCGGGCCGCTGGATGGACCGGGTGGGGCGAGGACCGATCTTCGCCACCAGCGGCTTTCTCTCCGCCCTCGCCGCAGCCCTGGTCGGATGGACCTTCCAGGCGCACCACCTTTGGGGATTTCTAGGGGCGGTCCTCCTGTTCGGGGCCCTCTCCGCGCCCCTGCGACAGCTGTCCGTGGCGGCCGCGGACCTCCACCCCCCGGAGGAACGGGGCAGGGCCGTGGGCCATCTCCTCATGGGGAGCGTGGTGGGTGCTTTGATCTCCCCCCTGCTCTCCTCTTCCCTCGTCCGGGTCTGGCGGAACGAGGTCTCCGCCATCGCGTGGACATGGTTCGGCGCGGCGGCGTTGCAGACGGGGATCCTGCCCCTCATGCGCCTGCTCCGGCCGGATCCCAGAGAGGTGGCCCGCCAGTACCTGGAGCGCACGGATACGGAGGGAACCGCCGCCTCCCCGAACACCCCCGCGAATGCCTGGGGCCTTGCCGCCGCCATCACCGCCTACGCGGCCAGCTGGGGGATCATGACCCTCTCCATGGCCATCGCGCCTGTGGCCATGCGTGCCCACGGGCACGGGGTCTCCGAGATCGTGTGGGCCATTACCCTCCACAGCATCGGGATGTTCGCCTTCGGGCGCCCCCTCGGAGCGGTCGCGGACCGGCTGGGCCGGCTCCCCGTAATGGCGGGATCTCTTATGGTCATCGCGCTCTCCACCTTCGGGTCTGTGGCCGCGGGGGAGTACTGGACGGCCACCCTCTTCCTCTTCCTCGTAGGAGTGGGGTGGTCCGGAGGCGTGGTGGCCTCCACCGCCCTCCTCTCCGACCTCTCCACCGCCGGGGAGCGGGGAAGGCGCTTCGGGGTGGCGGAGCTGGTGGCGCGGGTGGGGGTGGTGGGGTTTCCCATGCTCGGTGCCGCACTGTTGGGGCAATCCGGACTCGGGCCCGTGGGGGCGGTCCTGGTCCTGAGCGCGGGCATCCCGCTCGGGTGCATCGCCGCGGCCGCCCGGACCAACTCCCTGCTCCCGGCAAGGGCCGTTCCCCGCGGTGCCGCGGACGCAGGGGATTGACGGAGGTCAGCGTCCTGGGAGATCTTCAACCGTGCAGAACCCGTTCGCGGAAGGAGGGGAGGGGATGGCTGAGGTCCGGGTGGGAGACCGGGCACCGGATGTGACGCTCGTGAGCTGGGACCGACAGGCGGTGCGTCTGAGTTCTCTGCGGGGTCAACCTCTCGTGCTCGCCTTCTTCCCCGCGGCCTTCACCCCCGTCTGCACCCGGGAGATGTGCACCTTCCGGGACCAGCTTTCCACCTTTGAAGCCCTGGGCGCCCGGGTGGTGGGGATCAGCGTGGACGGCCCCTTCGCCCTGAAGGCCTTCGCGGAGCAGCAGGGCTTAACGTTTCCGCTTCTGAGCGACTTCAACCGCGAGGCGGTGCGGGCCTTCGGCATCGAGGACGACGGATTGCTGGGGGGACTGCTGCGGGGAGCGAGCAAGCGGGCGGTGTTCGTCCTGGATCCGGACGGCGTGGTGGTGTACCGTTGGGTCTCCGAGGATCCCCGGGTGGAGCCGGACTACGAGGCGGTGCGGCGGGCGGTGGAACAGCTGGGAGCGGGGAGTCCGGGGAAGTAGCGCCCCCCCGGTTCACCAACCCTTAACCTCCTCTTGGCCTGCAGTTCATCCCGAAAGCTCTCCGGAGCCGTAGGCTATCCATGAAATTCCGCTCCGGAGGCATCGGATGTCGCGCGTGTGGGCATGGACGGGAACCGCGCTGGCCACGGCCTTCCTCGTGGCGGCCGCTCTCAGCTTGGGAATTCGCTGGGCCAAGGCGCAGGGCGCTGGAAGCTCGTGCACCGAGGTCCGCACTTGGCTGGAGGAGACCAGGAACCAGCTGGCGCAGGCAAACCGCTTGCTTGAGCTCTATCGGCAGCGGGAGCGGGTCTACCGAGAGCGCCTGGAGGAAGCAAACCGCACCATCGCCGAGCTCTCCGGCGGAGGGCGCCACCAGACGTTCCCCAGATTCGAGCGGGAACACGAGGAGCCCTGGGAGTGGCGTCATGACCACTAAGGTGGACGCGTGGAAGGCCCTCCTTCTTTCCGTCGCCCTCGCGGGGACGATCACCGGGATGGGATGGCTTGCCGACTCGGAGTTTCCGCCCCACCGGCCAGCCCCTCCGGCCCTGGGGGCTCCACCGGACCCGAGCGCCGTGGAGCTCCGGGAGCTTCCACCCATCCCCTCCGTGCGGCGCCCCGTCGCCTCCACCCGATCCTCCCGGTGAACCCGCGGCTCTTCGTCCACGATTTCCGGGCCATGGGATGTGGGTTTCGGATCTGCCTCGGGGCGGCTTCCCGCACGGTGGCCCAAACCGCGGTCTGGCATGCCCGGTGCCTGATCGAGCGGATGGAGCAGGCCCTGAGCCGGTTCCGGCTCGACAGCGAGCTCGTGCACCTGAACGGATCAGGCGGCAGGTCCATGCGGGTGAGCCCGCTCCTCTGGATCGCCATCCGGCTGGCCCTCTGGGCCGCGGAGATCACGGGAGGCCTGTACGATCCCACCTTGGGTCCCCGGGAGGAAGCCTGCATGGGCTGGCTGGGCCGCTGGCGAAGGGTGCGGCTGGATCCGCGAACCCGAAGCGTACGCCTCCCCCCGGGCTTGGAGCTCGACCTGGGAGGCGTGGGGAAGAGCTTCGCCGCGGAGGTGGTGGCCGACTTCCTCGGCCGGTACGGTCCCTGCCTGGTGGATGCGGGGGGGGATGTGGCGGTGCGAGGGATGCCGGGGAAAGGGCAGGGGTGGCCCGTGGCGGTGGCCGGGCCATACGGGTCCCCAAAGCCTCTGGGAACCGTATGGATGTGGAAAGGAGGGCTTGCCACCTCCGGGGTGGACGTGCGGCGTCACATCCTCGATCCCCGCACCGGTGGCTCCGCGGAGACGGACGTGGTGTGCGCCACGGTTTGGGCCCCCACCGCGGTGGAGGCCAACGCCCACAGCCTCGCCCTGGTGGTGCTGGGGTTCGAAGCCGCCAGGGCGTACCTCCGCGGGCGGCCCGGGATCCGGGCCTTGCTCGTGCGGCGGGACGGCTCCGTATATGCCACACCGCGGTTCGCTCTGAAAGACGTGGAGGGATAGGCGGATGCGGATGGTTCCGGGAAAGGGCTGGCCTGTACTGGTGCTGGGTGTCCTGGCGGGTACCGCCGCAGGGCTTGTCTGGGCCGGCGCATACGGCGAGGCCATCATCGCCGCGCTTGTGGGCCCGGCTCCGAAATTCTTCTGGCACGCGTCCCGCGCCACGGGAGGGGTAGCCTATGCCCTCCTGTGGATGAGCGTGTGCCTCGGTCTTTTGCAGGCGGCCCGCCTCGTCCGGGGCCCTGCCTGTGGGGCCCTGGTGGAGATCCACCGGTTCGTGAGCGGATTGGGGTTGGGCTTTTCCATCCTACACGCCCTGCTGTTCCTCGGGGACCGCTCCCTGCGGCCACGACTTGCGGAGGTCCTTTTGCCCTTCGGATTCGCCCCCTATCGCCCTGTCGAGGTCGGGCTCGGACAGATGGCCCTCTGGACGGCCCTTCTGGTATATGGAAGCTGGTATATGCGGCGCCGGATGGGCCACCGGGCCTGGCGACGGATCCACTACGCAGCTTTTGGCGCGTACCTCCTTGCCACCGTGCACGCGGTAGGGGCCGGGACGGATGTCCCGGATCCCGTCTTCGGAGGATTCCTGGTGGGAACCGCGGCGCTGGCATACACGCTCTTCCTAGCCCGTGTGTGGCGAAAAACCGATGCGAGAAGGACAGCCACGGATCCTCCTCATCGAGGATGACGAGGCGCTGGCGGATCCCCTTCAGGAAGCGCTGGCCGAGGAGGGGTTTCGGATCCTCTATGCTGCCACGGGCGAGGAAGGGCTGCGGAAACTTTCGGAAGTCTCCGTGGACCTGGTGGTGCTGGACGTGATGCTCCCAGACGTAGAGGGCTTCAGTCTCTGTCGGGCCATCCGACAGCGGTCGGACGTCCCCATCCTCATGCTCACCGCCCGGACGCATGAGCTGGACCGGGTGACCGGGCTGGAGATGGGGGCGGACGACTACGTGGGCAAGCCTTTCAGCCTTCGGGAGCTGGTGGCGCGGATCCGGGCCCTGCTGCGGCGGCGGGAGCTGGATCGGGGTGCGCTCCCCGCCTCCGGGGATCGCATGGCCATCGGGGCCATCCTCTTGGATCGGGTCGCCCGGCGAGTGTGGAAGGCCGGGCAGGAGGTCCCGCTTCGCCCGCGGGAGTTCGAACTGCTTCGGGTTCTCATGGAGGAGGCGGGGAAGGCTCTGTCCCGACAGGAGCTCCTGGACCGGGTATGGGGATCCAACTGGGTGGGAGACCCGCGGACCCTGGACGTGCACATCCGGTGGCTACGGGAGAAGCTGGAGGACGATCCCACCCGTCCCCGCTACATCCAAACGGTGCGGGGGTACGGGTATCGGTTCGAGGTAGAGGGTGGCCCGTAGCCTTCGGTCCCAGATCGTGCTCCTGTACCTGGGGATGCTCTCCGTGGGGCTGGGCGGCCTCGTGGTATGGGCGGGCGTACAGCTCCGGGAGGCGGCGGTCCATCAGGCCCACCGGGAACTCGTGGCCCGGGCGGTGGTGGTGGCAACAGCCCTCGCGGAACCTTTGGAGCATTGGGCCACCCCGAGCCCCTCCGCGCTTGCCCACTACGCCAGGAGCGCAGGGGCGCGCCTGGTGGTCCTCGACCCTACCCTTCGGGTCGTAGCGAGCTCGGAACCCTTGCCGGAACGGCTCCTCTCCGCCCCACGTCAAGGCCTTGGGTGGGAGGGAAATGCACGGCGCCTGTTCGCCACCGTACCCGTGGTAGAGGAACACGGCCGGGTCGTGGGGGCCGTGGAGCTCTCCGTCCCCGCTTCCGCGGTCTTTGACACGGTGCGGGGCACCTGGTTCACCTTGGGCAGTGCGGGGCTCGGAATCCTCTGCGCGGTGGCCGCGGCGAGCGTCCTGCTGGCGCACGGAATCACCCAGCCCCTCCAACGACTCACCTCCGCCGTGGAAGCGGTGGCCAGCGGGAAGCTGCAGGAACGGGTGGAGGTGAAGGGATCAGCGGAGGTAGAGCGGCTGGGACATGCCTTCAACCGCATGGCGGAACGGGTGGAAGCCATGGTGACCCGCCAGCGGACCTTCGCCGCGCACGCGGCGCACGAGCTTCGCTCCCCTCTTGCGGCCCTGCGCCTGCGTCTTGAGGTCCTGCAGCAGCGCCTCCCGTCGGATCCCGCTTTGGCGGCCCACGTGATGCAGGCCTTGCGGAACGTGGACCGGTTGCAGCGACTCGTGGATCATCTCCTCGTGCTCGCGGCGGTGGAGGAGCGCCGCGGGCTACGCCGGGAACGGGTCGACCTCGCCCCCCTCCTGTACGAGCTGGCGGACGAGATCGGTCCCGTGGTGGCAGAAGCGGGGCTTCGGCTGGATGTGGAAGTCCCCCCGCACCTGCCGCTCGTGGAAGCGGATCCGGAGCAGATCCTGCTCGCGATCCGCAACCTCCTCGACAACGCGGTGAAGTATACACCCCCGGGCGGCCGGGTGCTCCTGCAGGCGGAAGCCCAAATGGAGGGGGTCGTGCTCCGGGTCCGCGACACGGGCGTGGGAATCCCTCCGGAACACCTCCCACACGTCTTCGACCGGTTCTATCGGGTCCCGGCCCCCCGACGCGCGGACGGGAGTGGGCTCGGACTCGCCCTGGTCAAGGAGGTGGTGGAGGCATACGGGGGCCGGGTCACCATCCGCAGCGAGGTCGGAGCAGGAACAGAGGTTTCCTTCCTCCTCCCGGCCAAGACCTCCTGATCGGAATCCCTCAGGCGATCCCGCCCGGCTCCACCGCGGTCGCGAGAATCACCCCGTCCCGGATCTCATAGACGAAGTGCCGCGGCGGACGAGGCGCGGGACCCGACAGCACCCGGCCGGGAAGCTCCCGGTCGGCGGGGTCGAAGATAGAGAGGTGGCAGGGGCAGGCTAGCAGTCCGTGGCGTCGGTCTTCCGGCGGCACGTACCCGCCGTAGCCCGCGGTGACCTCCCGCCAGTTCGGCACGTAGTTGAAGATGCAGCCCAGGTGCGGGCAGATCCGGGAGAACACCACGATGTCCGTGGGCTCCTTCCCACCCTTGTAGCCCGGGAAGCTCAACTTCCACGGCAGTTTGATGGCCACCCCGGGTACGGTGGCCGCCTTGGCGAGCTCCGGCGTGTACTGCGGGTACTTCTGGGTGAACACGAAGAACTTGCTCGACCAGGGCTCCCGCAGCTCCTCCAGGGTGGCGATGGGGAGCGTCTCCCCCTCCGGGAGGTCGCCCTCCGCCAGGTCCGGGATCTCGCGCCGCGGTACGCCGAGGCCTGGCTCCAAATTCGGCTTCAGGTAGCGGAGCACGGGAGCGGTGAAAGAGGCCAGGGCACCCACCACAGGGACTGCAGCCAACCACCTGAGAAAGGCCCTCCGGTCCGGCACGTCTCCTCCTTGCGGTAGTACTACCGATAATGGTAGCATGCCCCACGAGGAGAGGAGGTGGTAGTCATGCGGAGCCTGGCCTGGGCCGGGCTTTCGGCTCTGGCGGTCCTACTCGTTACAGGTGGGCTCGTGTGGGCTCACGGGCTCTCACAGACTGCCCCGCCCTCCGCAGGTCCCGCACACGGGCCCGGACAGATGCGTGGGCCGATGAGCCCGACCACGCAGGATCCGGAGGCCATGCCGTCTATGGTGGACGCGTGCGTCCGGGCGATGCAGGACCCTCAGATGCAGCGGCACATGCAGGACCACATGTCCGACCCGCGAATGCGGGACATGATGGCAGACATGATGCGGAGCATGATGCCCGGCATGCCCATGATGCCGATGATGCCCATGATGCCGGGCCCGTCCCGGTGAGCCATGGCAAAGCCCCGGAGGGAATCACGAACCCGAGGGCCTGCCGCTCCATGGGTGCTCGCCTTGCTGCTGCTGGGCACGGGCGCGTGGACGGGCGATCGGTTCGCCGCCGGCCCGGCGGCTGCGGAGGTCCGCGACATCCCGGGGCCCCACATCCACGGTCTCGCGGTGGACCCCTTCGAGCCGCAGCTGGTGTGGGTGGCCGCGCACGGGGCCCTGTTGCGCATCCGCGACGGCCGGTGGGAGCGGGTCGGCACCCACACGTACGACCACATGGGCTTCCTGGTGCATCCCCGACAGCCCCGTGTCCTCCTGACCAGCGGCCACCCGGGGCCTCGGGATCGACGGTCGAACCCCCTCGGCATGGAGGTGAGCCGCGACGGGGGGCTGAGCTGGCAACCGCTCGCCCTGGCCGGTGAAGCGGACTTCCACGCGGCGGCCCAGGGCTTCTCGGATCCCCAGGTGATCTACGGGTGGAACGTGACCGGGCGTACGGGCCTTTACCGGACCCGGGACGGCGGCCACACGTGGGCCTACCTGGGCGGGCGAGGGCTGTCAGGGGTGTTCTCGCTGGCCGTACACCCCCGCGACCCCAGCACGGTGTTTGCCGCGACCGTGCAGGGGCTTGTGGTCAGCCGGGACGGGGGCGAGCGGTGGCAGAACTTCGACGGTCCGCTCGGCCGGGTTGCCGTGACGGCTGTGGCCTTCCACCCCCGGGAGCCGCAGCAGGTGTACGCATACGCAGCTTCCCCGGAACTGGGGTTGCTGCACAGCACGGACGGCGGCAGGACCTGGAACCCGCTGGGGTTGTTCTTCGGGCCGCGGGAGGGAGCCGCGCACCTGGCCCTGCACCCCGCGGACCCCAAGGTCGTCTACCTCAGTACGTTCTCCGCGGACCTGTACCGGTCCACAGACGGCGGAAGGACGCTTCAGAAGCTCGTGGAGGCGGGGAGGGTCCTGGCCCCGTGACGCGTCCGCGGGAGGAACCCGAGCTCCACACGGTGCGCCTGGACCGGCCCGGGATCCGCTCGGCCCTGGGGGATCTGGAAGCCGAGATCATGGAGGTGATCTGGTCCCGGCCGCCGGGAGAAGGGGTCACGGTGCGGGAGGTGTTCGAGGAGCTGTACCGGCGCCGCCGCCTCGCCTACACCACCGTCATGAACACCATGGCGCGCCTGGCCCGCAAAGGGCTGCTGGTGGCGGAGCGGCGCGAACCCGCCTACGTGTACAGGGCCGCCCTCCAACGTGAGGCCTTCATCGAGCGCTTCGTCGGACGCGTCCTGGAGCGGCTTTTGGTGAACTTCGGCGGTGTCGCGGCCGAGAAGCTGCGTGAGCTCACCGATCCTGGGACGCGGCAGCGCCTCCTCCGGCTGGCGGAGGAGGCGAGGGCTCGCCGGCCGGGGCGATGACGTACACGGAGTTCCTGCTGCGCTCCCTCGCGCTGGCCGCCCTCCTAAGCGCGGCGGCCAGCTGGATCGTCCCGCATGTGCCCGTGGGCAGCCGACGTCCTGTCGGCCTTTTGCTTTTGAGCCTCCCCCTGTTCGTCCTGGCCCTCGTGGCCGCCCACCTGCTCCCCAGGTACTGGAACGCCTGTGCCACGCTCACGGGATGGGATCCGCTGTTGAGCCTGGGGCTGCTCGTCGCCGTCTGGGGGACCGTACCGGGCGCCTTGATCCTGAACCTCGTCCGGCTCCGGAGGGCCCGGCGGCTCGTCCTCGCCTGCCCTCCCGTCCAGGACCCCGACCTGCTCGGGTGCTTCGCCACTCTCTCCCGCCGGCTGAAAGCACCCGTGCCGGAACTGCGCGTGCTTGGTCTCCCGGCGCCCGCGGCCTTCAGCGGGTGGGGGCCTAGACCCGTGGTGGTGATCTCCCGCTGGTTCCTGGACCGTCTGGACCGTGCGGAGCTTCTCGCGGTACTGGCGCACGAACTGGGACATCTGGCCCGGCGGGCCCCGCAAGCTCTGTGGCTGGCGCGGGTCATGCGGGACGCGACCTGGTACCTTCCGTGGACCCGGCGGGTCCTGGAATCCCTCGAGGCCGAGGAGGAGCTGGAGGCCGACGCATTCGCCGTACGGCTCACGGGGCAGCCCATGGCCCTGGCCTCGGCCTTGGGCCGCCTTACGGAGCACGCCCTGCTGGCCGGCGCGCCGCTGCCGGCCTTTGGGAGCAGCCCCGAACGGGTCCTCGAGTACCGGCTGCGGTGCTTGCTGGAAGGCCGTGCGCGGCCCGACCGGGACCTCGGTGGAAGGCTCCTGGCCGGCGGCCTGGCTGTGGTGGCGGTGCGAGCCGTTCCTTCCATCGTCGCCAGCTCGGCTGCCGCTCTGCCCCTGTACTGCCGGATCGGACCCCTATAGCCGACTCGGGAGAGGTGAACCAACATGGAAAACTTGCTGCCCCTGCTGCTCTTGGTCGCCTGCCCCATCGGAATGGGAATCGCCATGTGGCTTTCCACGCGCGCGGGGCAACATCCGGCCGCAGCCCCACCGGCCTCGGCCCCCGGCGGTGATTCGCTCCTTTCCCAACGCTCCGCCACCCCCGGCGTTCCCAGCGCGGGCCGGCGTCTTCTCTGCCTGGACGGGCGGGTCCTGGCCGGACTCGCAGCGCTGGCGGTGCTCCTCTGGGCCGTGGCGCCGCAACGGGTCCTGCCCGTTCTGGTCCTGCTGGCCCTGCTCGCCTGCCCCCTGTCTTATCTCCTCCTGATGCGGGGCGCTGGGGCCACGTCCTGTCACCCCACGGCCCACGACCCGTCCCGGACCCAGAGCCGGGGACAGGCCGCCGGGACGGCCGAGCCCCCGCGTACTGGGTCTTGAGGTGAGGGCCGCGGCGAAGCGTTACGCTGGTGGCGCGATGCGTTTTGCCCTGGTTGGCCTCCTCGTCGCCGGGCTCGTGGTGGTGTTCTCCTCCGCCCTGTTCCGCGGCGAAGCTCCGCGCCGGGGCGGACTTGCCGTCAACACCATGGGTCGCGCGGGGCAGGTGCGGGTGAGGCCCGCGCCCCAGTTTGCTCTGCGGCTGTTCGAGGGCGGCACGTTCCGGCTCGGAGACCACCGAGGTCGAATCGTGGTGGTGAACTTCTGGGCCTCGTGGTGTCCGCCGTGCCGGGAGGAGGCCCGGGAGCTGGAGGCGGCCTGGCAGGGGGTCCGGGACCGGGGTATCGTATTCGTGGGTGTGAACGTGTGGGATTCGGAGCCGGCGGCGCGGGCGTTCTTGCGCGCTTTCGGAATTACCTATCCCAACGGCTCCGATGCCCGTGGCCGGATCCTGGTGGAGTTCGGGGTCACGGGGATCCCGGAGACGTATGTGGTGGATCCGGAGGGGAGAATCGTACAGCGTTGGATCGGACCCATCACCCGGGAAGGACTCTCAAACCTGCTGGAAAGTCTCCGGAGGTCGGCACCGTGAACCCGGAGGTCTCCCGTCGGATGCCCCTGGACTCTGCGGGAGTGGCCTTCGTGCTGGTGGGCCTCGTCCTGGGATGGGCTCTGATCGCGTCCACGCAGGTCCTCTATCTCGCCCAGGGGCGGGTGGCCACCCTCCTCAGCTGGCTCCCCGTGGGGTACGCCTTCGCCGCGGGCATGGTGGCCGCGGTCAATCCGTGCGGGATCCTGCTTTTGCCCTCCCTGGCCGCCTACGCGCTCGCGCGGGAGGCCCCGGGGACTCCGGGCAGACGGGCGGCCCGGGCGCTCGCGTTCGGAGGCCTCGGTACCTTGGGCTTCGTGCTCCTCTTCGGGGCCGCGGGGCTGGCGATCGGTGCGGGCGGATACGTCCTCGCCCGCGCGTTCCCCTACGGCGGCCTGTTGATCGGTGTCGCCCTCGTGCTGCTCGGCACCTGGCTTGCCCTCTCTGGCCGGGAGTTCGGCCTTCCCGTCGCGAGCCGGGTGTGGGAGCGGACGCGGCCCGGCAACGACCTCCTCTCCTTCTTCGGATTCGGCGTGGCATACGGAATCTGCTCCCTCGCGTGTACCCTGCCCGTGTTCCTGGCGGTGGTGGGAAGTGCGGTGGCTTCCGGGAGCTGGCTTGCCGCGGCCGGCCGGTTCTTGGGGTACGCGGTGGGTATGGGCACGGTCCTCACCGCGGTGCTGGTGGGCGTGGCCTTCTTCGAGGCCGCGGTCCACCGGTGGGTACGGGCCGTGGTCCCCTACGTGCACCGTCTCGCGGCCGCTTTCCTCATCGGCGCGGGGATCTTCATGGTGGGTTACTGGTGGAGGGCGTTTTGACCTTCCCGCAGGCCCTTCTCCGAGGGCTTTGGCTCGCGGTGCTGATGGGCCTCCTGGTGGCGGGTCCCGCCCGGGGTCACGCGGTCCTGCTCCGCAGCAGTCCCCCGGACGGTACGCGGCTGGAAGCCTCTCCGCGACAGGTGGTCTTGGTGTTCAGCGAGACCGTGCATCCCGGGCTGAGCACCGGGGAGGTGCTGGATCCTTCCGGGAAGGTGCGTTCCCTGCGGTCCGAGGTGGCGGGGGATGGCCGGACCCTGTTCATCTCCCTCCCGTCGCTTCCTGTCGGGACCTACGTGGTGCGGTGGCGGGTCCTCTCGCGGGTGGACGGCCACCTCACCACGGGGCTGATGGCATTCGGGGTGGGAGCGACACCCGACCGCAGGGGTGCACAGCCGGACCAGCCACCCCTGCTCCGGGTGGTGGTCCGGTGGGTCGCGTACACGGCCCTGGTAACGCTTGCGGGGTTCGCGGCCTTCTGGCACCTCGTGCTCAGACCTCTTCGGATCGCGCTCCCAGAGCCAGCAGATGCGGCGTTTCACCGGATTCCGCTGGCCGCCGCGCTCGCGGTACTGACCACCGCCGGGCTCGAGATCGCCTTCCTGCTGGGAGGCCTCTCCCCCGCGCTTGGCGTACGGCTGCTGGCCTCCGGGCCGTCGGGATGGGCCCTGCCCCTCCGCATGGGAGCGGCCGCCGTCTTCCTCGGGCCAGACGCCATCCGGAAGCGGTGGTCCCTCCCCGTCGCAGCCCTCCTCCTCCTCACCTCCACCCTGGGATCCCACGCGTGGGGCGAAGGGGCGCCAGCGGCCCTCGCGGACTGGGTGCACCTCGCGGCTGCCGCGGTCTGGATGGGAGGGCTCGTGGGCCTCCTCGCCCTCCTCACCGCGGGCCGGGCATACCGCATGCATGCGGCGCAGGCAACGCTCCGCTACTCCAGGTGGGCGGGCTGGAGTCTGATCGCCGCGGTCCTCACCGGCACGTACATGGCCGCTCGGCAGCTCCCTTCGCTCGGGGGCTTCCTCGGGACGGAGTGGGGAAAGTGGCTGTCGGGCAAGCTCGCCCTCGTCGCCGCGCTCGTGGCCCTGGGTGCCGTGAACCGGTACCGAAACGTCCCCCCACTGGCCTCGGGAAATCCCAGGGAAGGGGCCCTGCTCCGGATCCGGCGGGTGGCTCAGGCGGAGGCGGTGCTGGGAATCGCGGTGCTGCTCGCGGTGGGTGCCCTCACCATCACCCCCACCGCCCGCACGGTCCAGCTGCGCACCGCCCCTCCCCGCACCCTCGCCCTGGCCGCGATTTCGGACGGCCTGCAGGTCGTGCTGCGCGTCACGCCGGGGGAGCCGGGCTGGAACCGGTTCGAGGTCACGGCGCATCGTCTCGACAGGACCCCTGTGGACGCGGACCGGGTGATGGTGCGGCTGCGGAAGCTGGACGAGGAGGCGCTCCCCGCCACGGTTCGGCTTCCCCGGGAGGAACCCGGCCGGTACGCGGGGGAGGGCGGGGAGCTCGGGCTTGCGGGCTACTGGGAGGCGGAAGTGGTGCTGCGGTGGCGGGGAAGGCCGGATGTCTCCGCGTCTTTTCCGCTACGCCTGGGCGAGTCTCGGCTGCGGTCGGAAGTGGAGGCGTTCCGGCTCCTCCAGGAAGCCCGGAAAGCCATGGAGACGGTCCGAACCTGGCGGGAGATCGAGCAGATCACGGACGGTTCGGGCAACGTGGTGGTGACCCGGTACAGCTTCCAGAAGCCGGACCGGGTGCGGTTCGAGGTGCAGGGCGGGATGCGGGGCATTCTCGTCGGCCGGGATCGGTACGTGTGGACGGGCCGGGGATGGCACCGGGATCCCCTCCCGGAGCCCTTCGTGGCCCAAGGGGTGGCGGGATACATGCGGAACCCGGTTCGTGCACAGGTGGGCCGCCGGGCCGCTTGCGGCGGGGAACCGTGCCGGGTGGTGCTGTGGGACAGTCCGGACGGCCTCGCCTCCTTCGCCGCCTGGATCGGGGAGCGCACCCACCGGCCCCATAAGCTCCTCATGTCCGCCCCCGCCCACTACATGATCACCCGGACCCAGGACTTCGATGTGGCACAGGAGGTGCGGCCTCCGTGAGACGGTTCCCGGTGCTTCTCGCGGTCGCCCTCGCCTCCGTGGCCGTGGCCTGGATGTGGCAGCGGGCGCAGGAGGGCGGCGGCCTTCCCACCCGTCCCCGAACCCGGCCAGGCGCCCATACCCTCCCGGCCCGGCCCCCTGCCCCGGATTTCGTGCTGGAGACCCTGGACGGCCACGAGCTCGCCCTCTCCGAGCTGCTTGGCAAACCCGTGGTGATGAACTTCTGGGCCTCCTGGTGCGTGCCGTGCCGGCTGGAGATGCCCATCCTGGAGGACGCGGCCAGGCGCTACCGGGGGCGGGTCCACTTCCTCGGGGTGAACGCCCTGGACCGTCCCCCTCTTGCCAGGGAGTTTGCGCGCAAGCTCGGCATCACGTTTCCGTCCGTGGTGGACGAGGACGGCGTGGTGCTGGCGAAGTACCGGGTGGTGGGGCTTCCCACCACGGTGTTCATCACCCGTTCCGGACGCATCTTGGAAGTCCACGCGGGTCCCTTCGTGGGTCCGGAAGGAGCCCGGCGCCTGGAGGACTACATCACCCGACTCCTGCAGCAACCCTGACCCCACGGCACAAGCCCCCTATTCCGTGCAACGGATCCCCTAAAATCTGAATTGCGGGAGGGCGGAGGGATGGAGATCCACGAGTGGGCGGCGGGGGCGGCCGCATACGCGCTGGGCTCCGTCCTGCCCGCGGAGATCCTGGCCCGGCGGCTGGGTACCTCCCTGCTGCGGGTGGGAGAGAACCCGGGCGGCGCGGGAACGTGGCGCACTCTGGGCCCTCCGGCGGGCGTGGCCGTGGTCCTCTTCGACATGGGGAAGGGAGCGGTGGCAGCATGGCTCGCGCGCCGGGTGGCTGCTACCCTGGAAGGGTTCGTGCTCATCTGCACCGCGCCCGTGGCGGGCCACAACTGGCCCCTCTACCTCCTGTTCCGCGGGGGCCGCGGACTCGGCCCCGCGGCCGGGGTGCTCATGGTCCTGGCCGGGAAACCCTTCCTGCTTGCTTTCGGGCTGGGGGCGTTGGCGGCCCTGCGTACCCGGTGGGTTCCCACCGTGGGCATCGTGGCCCTGCCCACCTACCTGGGACTGCTCCTGGTGGGAGGATATCCTCCCCGCGAGCTGGCCGCCGCGGCCGCGGTGAGCCTCA
Organism: Armatimonadota bacterium; assembly: GCA_031460175.1. Classification (NCBI taxonomy): domain Bacteria; kingdom Bacillati; phylum Candidatus Sysuimicrobiota; class Candidatus Sysuimicrobiia; order Candidatus Sysuimicrobiales; family Candidatus Sysuimicrobiaceae; genus Candidatus Sysuimicrobium; species Candidatus Sysuimicrobium tengchongense. The sequence goes on from JAVKGW010000005.1 coordinate 131,767, forward strand.
CCGTGGCGGTACGCCAGCTGCCTTGGGTTTGGGGTCGGCTCCAGGAGTGGAGACGCCCCGTGCCCGGATCCCCTTAGGAGGCGGGTGCGTGGGACCGCCCGTGGCGGTGGTCGCGGAATCCGTCTGCTGCCTGCCTCCTTCCCTCTGCGCGGAATGGGGGATCCTCCTCGTGCCCATGTGGATCCTCCGAGGGGAGCGCGGATACCGGGATGGGATCGACGTCACAGCCCAGGAGGTTCTCGCCTGGCTCGAGCAGGGCCCGCCCTATCCCACGGCATCGGCCCCTTCCCCCGCGGACTACCTCACCGCCTTCGAGGAGGCCGCCCGGATGGGTGCCCAACGGGTGCTCACACTCACGGTGGCCCGGTGGCTCTCAGCCGCGCACGACCACGCCCGGCGGGCGGCGGCCCGAGCCCCGGTCCCTGTGGAGGTGGTGGATACCGGGACGGCCGCCGCCGCCCAGGGGCTGGTGGTGCGGGAAGCGGCCCGGCGCATCCGGGCGGGCACACCCGTGGAGGAGGTGGTTGGGTGGGTCGCCCAGGCGGGGGCGCGGGCCCGGCTGGTGGCCCTGGTACGTTCCCTGGAACACCTCGCCCGAAGCGGCCGGATTCCCCGCATCGTCCACCTCCTGAACCGTCGCCTCGGAACCGTGCCCCTCCTCGCCATCGGGGAGGGCCGGGTCCGGCGAGCCGGGGTGGCGGCGGGGTACGAGGCCGCGGTCAGGCGGCTCGTGGGCGAGGTCCAGAGGGCCAGAAGGCGCGCGAGCCGGCTGTGGGTAGCGGTGACCGAGGCGGGGATGCGGGAGGAGGCAGAAGGGCTCGTGCGGACGCTGCAGGAGCTCCGGATTGCGGAGGCCCTCGACCTCTTTCCCTTCACGCCCGTCATGGTGGTGAACACGGGGCCGCAGGTACTGGGGGTGGCGTATCTGGCGGAGCCCTAGGATTCCGATCCGCCGGGACACTCCTCCCCGTCTCCGGAGGGCTCCTCCGGAAGCCGGGTCGCCCGGACCTGCTCCAAACTCCCCCAACGCAGGGCCCGCGACAGGACAAGGTGCGGGACGGAGGTATGGAGGTGGATCCGAAGCAGGCCGTCCCGTTCGGCCACCACCACCGCGTCTCCCATCCGCTGCAGGGCGCGCCGCACCCGGTCCATGGACACACGGCGCGTCTGGAGGAGCACCTCGGTGCAGTAGCGCGCGGTCGCGGGGAGGGGGGAGGCGGCCAAGGTCGGGATCCGGGCCACGGGTGCGGGAGGAGAGAGGGGCGGGGGGACCGTCCCCCGGGCGGCCCCTGCCATTGCTTCCAGCAAGGCCACCAGGCCGGCCGCACCTGCGTCTACCACGCCCGCGCGGCGCAATACGGGCAGCAGCCTGGGGGTCTGGATCCAGGCGGCCCGGGCCGCCGCGGCCGCGCGGTCCAGCACCTCCTGCGGACGGCGCATCTCCGCCTCCGCACCCGCCGCGGCCGCGTCCGCCACCGTCAGCATGGTCCCCTCCACCGGCTCCTGGACCGCGCCCCGCGCCGCCCGCGCGGCCATCCGGAGGGCCGCCCGGATCCGCGCGGCATCGGCCTCCGCGAGATCTCTCCAGGCCTCGCTCAACCCGTAAAGGTACTCGGCCAGGATGGCTCCCGAGCTCCCTCGGGCTCCCAGAAACGCACCTCGGGCCGCCACGGCCGCGATTTTCCCCAGGTCGGCGCCCTCCGCGGCCTGCAACGCCTCCACGGCGGCGGCCAGGGTGGCGCACAGGTTCGATCCCGTATCGTGATCCGCCACCGGGAACACATTCAGGGCGTTCACCTCCGCGCAACACCGGCGGAGCTCAGCTAGCGCGGCTTTCAGGGCGGCGGCGAGATGGTTTCCGGTAAACCGCCCCTCGGTTTGCTCCACGCCTCCGCCCGACCGCGGCCCCCGGGAACCGTAAGCGTCCGGGATCCCGCGCACGGACCCGCTACCGCCCCCACACCAGGGCACAGGCGGCCCAGGTGAAGCCGCCCCCGAACGCTACCAGCACCACCCGGTCGCCCTCACGGATGCGGCCGTCCCGGACTCCCTCCCAGAGGGCGAGCGGCACGGAGGCGGAGGAGGTATTCCCGTACCGGTCAATGTTGCAGAGGAACCGGTGGAACGGGAGCTCCAGGGCCCGGGCCACCGCCTCCACGATGCGCCGGTTTGCCTGGTGCGGCACGATCCAGTCCACCTCCTCGAGGGTCCACCCGGCCCTCCGGACCACCTCCGTCACGGCCTCCGGGACCACCCGCACCGCCAACCGGAAGAGGGTGCGGCCGTCCATACGGACGTAGTGGAGACGCTGGGCCACGGTTTCCGGACTCGCCGGCAAGCGCGTCCCTCCCGCGGGCATCTTGAGGACATCCCCCGCACTCCCGTCCGCCCCCACCACCACCGCCTGCACCCCCCGACCGGCCTGCGTGGGCCCCAGGACCACCGCCCCCGCCCCGTCTCCCACCAGCACGCAGAGGGTCCGGTCCGTCCAGTCCACGATCTTACTGAGCACCTCGGAGCCCACCACCAGCACGTACCGGGCCGCTCCGCCCGCGATCATCTGGGCGCCCAGGGCCACGCCGTACACGAAGCCGGAGCACGCGGCCAGGAGGTCGAAGGCGCCGGCCCGGCGGGCGCCGAGCCGATCCTGCACCAGGCATGCGGTGGCCGGCAGGAGGTGGTCGGGCATGGTGGTGGCGCAGATGATGAGGTCCAGCTCCTCCGGCAGCACCCCCGCGGACCGCAGGGCTTCCTCCGCCGCGGGGAGCGCCAGGTCCGAGGTGGCCACATCGGGATCCGCCACGTGCCGGGTGCGGATCCCCGTGCGCTCCGTGATCCACTCGTCGGAGGTATCCACCATCCGCGCGAGGTCGTGGTTGGTCAGCACCCGGCCCGGCACGTAGGCTCCGACCCCCAGCACCGCGGCTCGGAGGGGGGATCCTGGCATGGCCATCACGTCTCGCTCCGGGGGCGCTGGTAGGCGCCCATCAGGGTGAGGCCGCCATCCACCACGATGGTCTGCCCCACGATCCACTCCGCGTCGTCGGAGCACAGGAAGGCGATGACCCTGGCGATGTCCTCCGGCGTGCCCATCCTCCCCTTCGGGGTGGAAGCCACCATGGCCCGGGTGAAGCCCTCCAGATCCCCTTCCGTATACACCTCCAGGGACTCCGTGTCCACGGCCCCCGGGCTCACCGCGTTCACCGTGATCCCCAGAGGTGCGGCCTCCACGGCCAGGTACCGGGTGAGAGCCTCCAGGGCGGCCTTGGCGCTTGCCAGGAGCGCGTAGTCCGGGAGGTACCGTTGGGTGGGGAATCCGGAGACCGTGACGATGCGGCCCCGGCGGCCCCGCATGAGCCGCATGGCCTCCTGGGCCGCCTGCACAAAGCTGAACACGTTCAGTTGGTACGTGCGGGCGAGGTGGTGGGGCTTGAGGGCTTCGATGCGTCGGAAGGCGGTGGCGGCCGCGTTGGCCACGAAGATGTCGAGGTATCCGAATTTCTCCTCCACGGCCCGGAACAGGGCAGAGACCTCCTCCGGCTGCTCCAGGTCCGCCTGCACCGCCTCTGCCCGGCGGCCCAGGGCGGTGATGGCCTCCACCACTTCCGAAGCCCGGTCCTCCCGCCTCCGGTAGTGCACCACCACGTCCGCGCCCCGCTCCGCCAGCACCATCGCGGTAGCCCGACCGATCCCTCGAGACGCTCCCGTGATCAGCGCAACTTTCCCCTGTAGCGTCACGGTCCTCCCTCCGGTGTGATCACGTATCGGACGGTCTCCGGCGGACGGGCCCGCAGGGCTGCGAGGGCCTCGTGGATCCGCGTAAGCGGCCACGTGCGGGTCACGCTCCGGCTGAGGTCCAGCCGGCCGGAAGCCGCCAGGCCGATGACGGTGGCGATCTCGTGCGGGGTCGCCCCGAAGGCGGAGCGGATCTCGATCTCCCGGCGCACGAGGTACGAGGAGCCCGGCAGCACCAGCGGCTCGTCCGAAACCCCCACGAGCACCACCCGGCCGCCGATGCGGGTGGCGCCGATGGCCGCCCGGACCGTCTCCGGCCGGGAGACGAAGTCCACGGTGAGGTCTGACCCTCGACCGTCCGTGAGGCTCCGGATTTCCCGCACGGGGTTGCGGCCCTGCGCCGCCACCACCACGTGGACCCCCAGGGGCTGCAGCCGCTCCGCGGTGGCCTCCCGTCGCACCACCACGATCACGGGATCCCCGCCGAAGAGCTTCGCCAGAAGGGCCCCGTGGGTTCCCACCCCGCCCGCTCCGTAGATCACCACGCTCTGCCCCGGCTGCAGCTGTCCCCGGGTGAGGACCGCGTGGAAGGCGGTGGCCACCGCGTCCGGCAGGATGGCCCCCACGGGAAACGGCAGCGCCCCGGGCAGGTGGAAGAGGTTCTGAGCGGGCACCACGATGTACTCCGCGAACCCCCCCGGCCGCGTAAGCCCGATGAGCTCGGGCGCGAGACACGCGGATTGCCGGCCATCCAGGCACGACCAGCACCGGCCGCATGCGACATAGGGGTTCACCACCACCCGGTGGCCCGGCCGCCATGGCTCCGCATCCTCTCCCGCCTCCACTACTTCCCCGGCCACCTCGTGCCCCAACACCACGGGCCACCGAACCTCCGGCGGGAGCCGCAGGCCATCCAGGATCTCCAGGTCCGTCCCGCAGATCCCCGCGGCCCGCACCCGCACCAGCACCTCCCCTCGGGCTGGCCGGGGATCCGGTACCTGCTCCAGACGCAGTTCCCGCTCCGGAGACCGCTCGTACACCCGGGCCGCGAGCATCCTACGCCTCCGCGTAGCCCGGATTGAACAGCGCCCGGGCGATCACCAGCTTCTGGATCTCCGCGGTCCCTTCCTCGAACCACAGGGCCCGGGCGTCCCGGTAGATGCGTTCGATGGGGTGCCCTCGGAGGTACCCGATGCCGCCGCAGATCCGGAGGGCCCGGTCCGTCACCCGCCCCACCATCTCCAGGCCGAACAGCTTGGCCATGGCGGCCTCCGCGGTGCAGGGCTCGCCTGCATCCACCTTCCGGGCCGCGTCCATCACCAGCAGACGCGCGGCCCGCACGTCCACCGCCATCTCCGCCAGGGCGAACTGGATGGCCTGCCGGGCCGCGATGGGCTTTCCGAAGGTCACCCGGCGCTGCGCGTGCTCTTTCGCCAGGTCCAGGGCCCGTTGGGCGAGGCCCACGCAGCTCGCGGCGATGGAAATCCGGCTCGGATCCAGAAACCCCCGCAGGACCATCTGAAGCCCCTGCCCCTCCTCCCCCAGAAGCGCCCCTTCGGGCACGAGACAATCCTCGAACTCCAGCAGGCCGTGCCCGGTGCCCACAAGGCCCATGCCGTCCGGCTGGAGGGTGATCCGCAACCCCGGAGCCCCCCGGGGAACGAGGAAGGCGGAGATCCCCGCAGCCCCCCGGCCGCGATCCGTGTAGGCCACCACCACGAAGGCCTCCGCGACGTCCGCAAAGGTGATGAGCCACTTGCGCCCCCGCAGCACCCATCCGCCCGGTACCCGCCGGGCTTCCGTGCGGATGTCCGTCCCCGTCCCCGCGTCCGGCTCCGTGAGGGCGAACGCCAGTTTGCAATCCCCCGTGGCCCACCGGGAGAGATAGCGCCGTTTTTGCTCCTCGGTCCCGTAGCGGTCCAGCAGGCGCCAGAGGCCGTTGTGGACGTGCACCACCATGCGCACGGACCCGTGGGATTGGGCCACCACCTCCAGGATGGGAAGGTACTCCGTCATGCGCAGCCCCCACCCACCGTACCGGGGAGGCAACGTGAGGCGCAACAGGCCCTTTTGGGCGAGCCGATCCCAGAGGTCCGGGGGGACCGCCCGATTCCGCTCGATCTCCTGGGAGATCTCCTCCAGTTCCCCGAGCACGAAGGCCCGGATCTCCTCCTGGTAGGCACCCAGATCCTCAGGGCGCTCCACGACCTTGCACCCTCCCCGCCCGTGCGCGCACAGGCGCCCTCTGCCAAACGCTCCGTCGGTACCGGTATCCGGAGTATTCTGCATGAGCCGGGAAAGTCCTACTCCACGTAGATCCCTCCGTTCGGGGATCGTTGCCCCCCGGGGAGCCCCGTGGTAGAGTGCTGGACGGAGTGCACGCTCGAGAGGGCTGACCATGGACAAACGGACGGTACTCGACCGGGCCGAGGAACTCGGCGTCCGGTTTGTGCGGCTGCAGTTTACGGACATTTTCGGCACCCTGAAGAACGTGGAGATCCCCGTGGACCTCCTGGAGCGGGCCCTGGACGGCGAGATCATGTTCGACGGGTCCTCCATCGAGGGATTCGTGCGCATCGAGGAGTCGGACATGTACCTGATGCCCGATCCCTCCACCTTCGCCGTCTTCCCGTGGAAGGAGGGCGAGGGGAAGACGGCCCGACTCATCTGCGACGTGTACACCGCGGACGGCGAGCCCTTTGAGGGGGACCCCCGGTACGTGCTGAAGCGCATGGTCCGGCGGGCGGCCCAATTGGGATACACCATGATGGCCGGGCCCGAGTGTGAGTTCTTCCTGTTCCCCGTGAACGCGGAGGGGGAACCCGTGCTCACCACCCACGACCGGGCAGGCTACTTCGATCTGGCCCCCATCGATCAGGGGGAGGAGGCGAGGGCGGACATGATCACCGCCCTGCGGGCCATGGGGTTCGAGGTGGAGGCCGGACACCACGAGGTAGCCCACGGCCAGCACGAGATCGACTTCAAGTATGCGGATGTGCTGCGCACCGCGGACAACGTGGCGACCTTCCGGTTCGTGGTCCGCACCATCGCCCGCCGCCACAACCTCCACGCCACCTTCATGCCCAAGCCCATCGCGGGCATCAACGGGAGCGGCATGCACACGCATCAGTCCCTCTTCCGGGACGGCCGCAACGCCTTTTACGACCCGGAGGGGGCATACCAGCTGAGCAAGGAGTGCCTGTGGTACATCGGAGGGCTCCTGACCCACGCCCGGGGGATGGCCCTGGTGACCAACCCCCTCGTGAACTCCTACAAGCGGCTGGTCCCAGGCTATGAGGCGCCCGTCTACATCGCGTGGGCGGAGCGTAACCGCTCCCCCCTTGTTCGGGTCCCCGCGGCCCGGGGAGAGGGAACCCGGGTGGAGCTGCGCATGCCGGACCCCTCCTGTAACCCCTACCTGGCCTTCGCGGTGATGCTGGCCGCAGGACTGGACGGCATCGAGCGCCGCATCGATCCCGGCCCTCCCCTCAACCGCAACATCTACGCCATGACGGAGGAGGAGCTGGAGCGCCTGCAGATCCGGGTTCTCCCCCGTAACCTCGGAGAGGCGATGGAGGCGTTCCTCGCGGACGAGGTGGTGTGCGAGGCCCTGGGCTCCCACATCGTCTCCGACCTGGTTCGGGCCAAGCGGCAGGAGTGGCGGGAGTACTCCGCCCAGGTCCACGCCTGGGAGATCGAGCGCTACCTCACCCGATACTAGGAGGTCCTGCTGGCGCGGAAGTTGCACACCCACCGGAGCAGGATGCACTGCCCACGGTGTGGAGGTGCGCTGCAGACCTTCATCTCCGGCCGGTTCGTCCGGTCCGGGGATGGGTGGGCGTGGGTGCGGAGCGTCCGGAAGGCCTGCACCGGGTGCGGGGCGGAGTGGCCGGAGCAGGATCTTTTCCTGCGGTGCACCCCGGTTCCGGAGTTCACCGAGAGCCTGCGGGGGCTGCAACGCTCAGGGGATCTCATCGTGGTCCGGCACCCGGACGGGAGCCTGGAGGTGGTGAGCTGAGCGGCTGACCTCTGCCCCGAGGAGGAAGATGGCGGCCACCACATACCCCCAGATCAGGAAGACCACCACGCCCGCGAGGGACCCGTACACCAGCTGGTACTGGACCAGGCGGCTGACTCCCCACAACATCCCCTGCCGGGCCAGCTCGAAGAGGATGGCTGCGGTGAGGGTTCCGGGCCAGAGGGCCTGCCAGAAGATCCTCCGGTTCGGGAGGAGCCAGTACGCGGTGAGGAACGCGAGAAAGGCGAGGATGAAGGGGAGGAATACCCGAAGCCCCCACCCCCCGAGAATCCCTCGGGCCCACCGTACCGATTCCTCCGGCGCGAACCGCTCCGCGAGCCCGAGGGCCACGGACCACACGAGGGACGCCCCCAGGATGGTCCCCAGGAGGAGGGTGGCCCCGATCTCCAGGAGCTTGCGCTGCCAATAGGCTCGGGGATGCTTCACCTCCCAGACGCGGTTCAAGGCATGGCGGGCCACGCCTGCCGCGGCGCTGGCGCTCCACAGGAACGTCCCGATGGCCGCCGCGCCCACGCTCCCCCGGGCCCGGGTGGCTTCCTCTACGTTCCGGAAGATCACCTCCGCGGCCTGTGGAGGGAGGTACAGGGTGAGGGTATCCGCCAGGAGGGTGCGGACTTGGGATTCCTCCACCAAGAAGGCTGCCGTGGCCACAGCCCCGAGGAGGAGGGGGAAGACGGAGAGCAGGACGTGGTACGCGATGGCCGCGGCCAGAACCGGCCCGTCGTGGTCCACAAAGCCCTTGAGGGCAGTCCACGCGACCCGCGTAAACGGCCTCATGGCCTCATTGTAGGCCCCGTTGTCGGGGGGGGAGGACTCTCCTATAATGAATGCTGGTACGCGGGCGGTTAGCTCAGCGGGAGAGCGCCTGCTTCACACGCAGGAGGTCAGAGGTTCAAGTCCTCTACCGCCCACCACCTCTGGGCAGGACCCACGGTGGGAGGCACGCTGTAGGGGAGATGCAGGGGTGCGCGCGCTCTATGTCTTGGCAGCCCTGAACCTCGCCGACGGTACCCTGACCGCTCTGTGGATCCGCTGGTTTCCCCATCTTGAGTGGAATCCCCTCTTCCGCGCCCTTGTGGAAACCTACGGGGTGGGGGGGTCCTTTTTGGTCAAGGCGGCCCTGTCGGGGACTCTGGTGTTGCGGGCCCAAACGGCCCGCACCCTCCACCGATGGGAGATCGTGGTCCTCCGGGGACTCAGCTGGGTATATGCGGCCGCGGTGGCCCAGCAGGTCCCCATTGTGATCTGGCTGGCCTTACGGTTCCTGTAGGGGGAGAGGCCATGGATCCCAGAGTCACCAAGCTGGCACAGGTCCTGGTCCAGTACTCCCTGGAGGTCCGGCCGGGACAACTCGTGCGCATCGCGGGCCCCGCGATTGCGGAGCCCCTCCTCGTGGAGGGCTACCGGCAGGTGCTTCGGGCCGGAGCCCACCCCCTCCTGCGCGTTACCCTGGACGGCATCGACGAGGTCTTCTACAAGGAGGCCACGGAGGCCCAGCTGCGGTACGTGCCGGAGCTGCAGAAGCTGGAGGTGGAGCACATCGATGCCTCCCTGGGGGTCTGGGCCAACTACAACACCCGGGCTCTCACGAACACCCCGCCCGAGCGCCAGCGGATCCGGCGCGAGGCCTTGCGGGAGGTAAGCCAGCGGTTCCTGGAGCGGGCGGCCACGGGGGAACTGCGGTGGGTGGGGACCCAGTACCCTACCCAGGCGGACGCCCAGGAGGCGGAGATGTCCCTGCGGGAGTACGAGGACTTCGTGTACGGCGCGGGGCATCTCGATGCCCAGGATCCCGTGGCGGTGTGGCGGGAGATCCGCGCGCGGCAGCAGCGCATCGCGGACTTCCTCGGCACCAAGCGCACCCTCCGCATTCTGGCGGAGGGGACGGACCTCACGGTGGGGGTGGCGGGTCGCACGTGGGTCAACGCGGCGGGCGAACACAATTTCCCCGATGGGGAGGTGTTCACCGGCCCGGAAGAGGACCGCACGGAAGGACACGTGCAGTTCTCCTTCCCCGCCATCTACGGAGGGCGGGAGGTGAGCGGGGTACGGCTGGTGTTCGAACGGGGGCGGGTGGTGCACGCGGAGGCCACCAAGGGACAGGACTTCCTGCAGGAGATGCTGGGCGTAGACGAGGGGGCCCGGGTGCTGGGAGAATTCGCCTTCGGGCTGAACGAGAACATCCAGCGGTTCACCCGGAACATCCTCTTCGACGAGAAGATCGGGGGCACCATCCACATGGCCCTCGGGTCCAGCTACCCGGAGACGGGCGGACGGAATCAATCGGGCCTGCACTGGGACATGATCTGCGACCTCCGGAGAGGCGGGGAGGTCTACGCGGACGGGGAGCTTGTCTACCGGGACGGGAAGTTCCTGCTACCCTGACCCTTCCGGCTCGAACTGAGCAATGAGAGCCTCGAAGAGGCGGCGCTGCTCCTCCGCCACCTCCTCTGCCCGGGCTGCGTAGAAGGGGTGCTCGGTCGCCTTCAGCTCGATGTTCTGCAGCACCCGGGACTGGATCTCGCGGAGGAACGCGGCCACCTCCTGCGGATCGAAGGGGCCGAACTCCCCGGCCCGGATCCGCTCCACGAACTCCTGGATGGGCCGCATCTCGTCCATGCACACCCGCTCGTAGGCCTCCCAGAGTTCCGCCTTCATGCCCGACCTCCCTCCCGACGTCGGATCCGGTGTACCTTTAGGAAGTTCGTGCGACCGCGGGCGATGATGGGACTGGACCCCGTGAACACCACCACGTCTCCGGGCTCCACCAGCCCAGCTCTCAAGAGCACCTCCTCCGTGTGGGCCACCATGGCGTCCGTGTCCTCCCGGAAAGGGGTGACCACGGGTTCCACCCCCCACCACAGGGCGAGGGACCGCGCCACGCGGGGGTCTTCCGTGACGGCGAGGATGGGCTCCGCGGGGCGGTTCTTGGAGACGAGTTGCGCGGTGCGGCCGCTCCGGGTGATCACCACGATGGCCTTGGCCCGTACATCCCGGGCGAGCGCACAGGCCGCCGCGGCCACCGCTTCCGCGATCCCCATCCGACGGGTGTGCGAGAGCCCCGCTTGGTAGAGCTCAGGGTGGGCGCTTTCCACCTCTACCGCGATGCGGTCCATCATGCGGACGGCTTCCACAGGGTATGCTCCCACCGCGGTCTCGTCGCTCAGCATCACCGCGTCCGTGCCGTCCAGGATGGCGTTCGCCACGTCCGAGACCTCCGCCCGGGTGGGGCGCGGGTGGTGGACCATGGACTCCAGCATCTGGGTGGCGGTGATGGCGGGAATGCCGAACTCGTTGGCCTTCCGGAGGATCGTCTTCTGGAGCACCGGAACCCGCTCCAGGGGGACCTCTACTCCCAGGTCTCCCCGCGCCACCATGACCCCGTCACTGCTGGCCAGGATCTCCTCCAGGTGGTCCAGGGCCTCCGCCCTCTCCAGCTTCGCGATGAGGGGGATCTCCGCGCCCAGGCGTTCCAGCTCCGCCCGGGCGGAGAGCACGTCCTCCGCCCGCCGCACGAAGGAGAGGGCGATCATGTCTACCCCCTGTGCGATCCCGAAACGCAGGTCCTCCAGGTCCTTTTGGGTGAGGGCGGGGATCCGGGTCCGTACCCCTGGGAGGCTCATCCCCTTGTGCTCCTCTACCCGTCCCCCGCGCACCACCTGGGCCTCGATCCCGCTTTCCCGGACCGCGGTCACGCTCAGCTCCATCTGCCCATCCGCGAGCAGGATGCGATCGCCGGGGCGCACCTCCCGCAGGAGATCCGGAGCCGTGGTGGTGAGCACCCGATCCTCCACATCCCCGGCCTCCGCGCGGATGAAAATCCGTTCCCCCTCTCGGAGCTCCACGGGCCGGTGCTCCGGGAGTTCCCCCACCCGCACCTTCGGACCCTGCAGGTCCTGGAGGAGGGCCACGGTCCGACCCAGCTCCTCCGCCGCCCGGCGCACCTCCCGCATCCGGCGGGCGTGCTCCTCCCGGGTACCGTGGGAGAAGTTGAACCGGAACACGTCCACCCCGGCCCGCACGAGCTCCCGGATGCGCCCGGGAGCGTCCGTGGCCGGGCCGAGGGTGGCCACGATCTTCGTCCGACGCCGCCGAGGGGGCTGGTATTTCGCCACCATGGGTACCGCCTCCCTTTCACTCACCTCCCTGCAGGAACGATGCCAGAGGGCGGGCTGTTCCCCGGGGTGGCGTTACGGTGGAATCTGGTATAATGCGGCAGGGCCGGCGTAGCTCAGCTGGCAGAGCGGGCGATTCGTAATCGCCAGGTCAGGGGTTCGAATCCCCTCGCCGGCTCCAGCCGAAACCCGCGTCCTGCAGGGATTCCGGCCAGCCCAATCGTCGCATCCGTCATCTCCTCCCGGGCCGCAACCACATCCGCCGTACCAGGGTCCGACCAATGGCCTTGTTCACGGCCCGCCGGAGGGTCCGCCGCGGATCTCCGGAGCTTATGACCTCCACGTCTCGGGCAACGCGGGCAAGTCGGTAGAGCCACCGCACGAAACCACGCATGGACCACCCCTTTCAGTCCAGGAGCCCTGCGGGCTGGAACACCTCCCCCCGGGAGCCCAGAAGACCCAACCCGGCTTCCCGGGCCGCCTCCTCTACCGCCCGATCCATCCGGATCCCGAACACGTAGGCAAGGTAAGGCCCTCCCAGCCCTGCCTCCACGAGCTTGCGGCGGAACTCAGGAGATCCGATCCGGTTGGCCCACCGCCGCACCGCGGACACCGTGAGCCGTGCCTTGGCTTCCACCACCACCGTGATCCGTCTTCCCTGGGGGTCGCGGCAGACCGTCGCCAGGTCAACCTGCCCCTCCGTGTCCACCGGGACGGATCGGGGATCTTCCAGAATCTCCAGCCCCTTTTCCCGGAGTACAAGCCGCAGGATGTCCTCCGCGTGCTCCTCGATCGTTAACCCCAGGATATCTTCCAGGCGCCCCAGGCGGAGATTGATGACCCGCTGCGCCTCTACGAGCTCCCGCACCTGCTCCTCGGTCCGGACCTGGGCCTCCGTGAGGCGGGCCAGAGCCTGCTCCAGGCGGTCCGTCCGCTCCTCCAGCCGACCCAGCCGCTCCTCGGTCCGGACCTGGGCCTCCGTGAGACGGGCCAGAGCCTGCTCCAGGCGGTCCGTCCGCTCCTCCAGCCGACCCAGCCGCTCCTCGGTCCGGACCTGGGCCTCCGTGAGACGGGCCAGAGCCTGCTCCAGCTCGCCCATGCGCCGCTCGGTCTCGGTCTGGGCCCGGGCGAGGGTACGAATTTGCCGGTTGGTGGCCTGCTGGGCCTGCACCAGCCGTTGGACCAATCGGGGAAGCGCGAGAAACTCCTCCCCCAGCAGGGAGGTGCGCAGGGCATCCTTCCATTCCGGCTTCCGGTCCAGCAGCCGCAATAGAGACTGGAAATCCTTTACGGTAAAGGCCATCTCAAGGGTATTGTACCGCTCCGTGCATCCCACTACGCCTACAGGGGAAGGCGGGGGCTGGCTTGTCGCCCGCTTCTCCGACCTGTCCGGGGCCGACCGCACGGCCCTCTGCTCGTCGGTAAGCACCGGGAGGAACGGCTCAGACGGGCGGTGCTGGAGCCCAAGCCCGGACTGGGCCCGAATGCCCGGATGACCTCACCGTGTTCCACGTGACCGCGGGGCCGCTCTCACCTGCCGAGCAGCAGACCTTCGAGCGCCACCTCCTTGACGGGGCCTCCACCCTCCATAGAGAGGCCTGACCGAGGTGCGTGACCCGGTCCGGGGGTCTTGCTCGTGAACGGGGACCGGGGTCGGCGGAGCGCCCGCGTCGCCTTCGTCGTCGGGCTTGCCGTTGGCGTCCTAGGCGGCTTGATCGGCCTGGGAGGGGCCGAGTTCCGCCTTCCCACCCCCGTAGGTCTCCTCGGCTACCCGGTTCGGCAGACGATCCCCCCCAACCTGGCCGTGAGCCTACTTACCCTTGCGGCCTCCCTCGCGGTGCGGAGCCAGACCTGACGGTGGTCTTTGCCCTGCGCACGCGTCTTCCGCAGCCGACCCGGCAAGGGATTGTTGCACATGAGCCCGGCGATCGCCCTGGTGACCGTGCCGCTGTCGTATGCTCCAGTTGCCAGCTTGCTCGGCTCCCGTTTTTTCTGCCGTTTCCCGCCGCGCCGCGGCCTACTCATCCTCCCAGAACCGCTGCTCCCGCCACGGATCCCCGCGCATGTGGTAGCCCGCCCGCTCCCAGAACCCCGGCCGGTCCTCCGTGAGGAACTCCAGCCCCCGCACCCACTTGGCGCTCTTCCAGAAGTACAGGTGCGGGACCACGAGGCGCAGGGGCCAGCCGTGCTCCGGAGTGAGGGGCTCCCCGTCGTGCTTGTAGGCGAAGAGGACGTCCTCCCGGTCCAGGTCGCGGATGTGCAGGTTGGTGGTGTAGCCCTGTTCCGCGTGCACCATGACCCAGTCCGCACCCGGCTTGCGCCGGATCTGCTGGAGCACCGCCCGGGCCGGAACCCCTTCGAAGACGTTGTCCAGCCGGCTCCAGTGGGTGACGCAGTGCACGTCGCACCGCACCACGGCGTGCCCCAACCGCAGGAACTCCTCGTACGTCCAGCTCCGTTCCTCCTCCACGGCTCCGAAGACCCGGAAGGTCCACCTCGCGAGGTCCACCTCCGGGACAGAACCGTAGTGCAGCACCGGCCACTTCTCCGTCACGTACTGCCCGGGGGGGATGCGGCTTTTGATCGTGCCGTGGGTATCCATCCTACGCCTCCAGGGCCGCGTCCTGTGCTTTCTGTGCCCGCCGGCGCACGATGAGGAAGGAGACGAGCACCGCCCCCTCGTAGAGGACGATCATGGGGAGGGCCAGCAAGAACATGGTCACGGGGCTCCAGTCCGGGGTGACGGCCGCGGAGAGCACCAGGATGGCCAGCACCGCGGTGCGCCACTCCCGCTGCAGCCGCTGAGGGGTCACGATGCCGAGGGCACACGCGGCCACCACCAGGAGCGGCGTCTCGAATCCCAGCCCCGTGGCCACCAAAAACCACGTGACGAAGGAGAGGTAGTTGAGGGCGGTGATCTGGACCCGGATCACCTCACCCGCCTGGGAGAGGAGCCACTTGCTCGCGGAAGGCAGAAGGAAAAAATACCCGAACACCACCCCGAAGGCGAACAGACCCCCCGCGGCCAACGCGACCGGGATCAGCACCCGCCGCTCGTGGGGCTCCAGGGCCGGATCGATGAACCGGAAGACGTGGTACACGATCCAGGGCATGGAAAGCACAAGCCCTCCGGTAACCGCCACCCGGAACCGGGCCAAAAAGGGCTCCAGCATGCCGATGGCGTGGAGCTGGATGCCGCCACTTGGCCGCAGCAGGATCCGCAGGAGGGCATCCGAAAAGGACCAGGAGAGAGCGGTGCCGAGGGCAAGGCCCACCACGCTCCACAGGAGCCGCTGACGCAGCTCCTCCAGGTGCTCGATCCAGGTCATGGGGGCGCCCACGGTTCCTATCCTACACCCGCTCCGAGAGGACCTGGGCGCGGCGGTTGTAGCGGTTCATGGCCGCCTCTAGTCCCTCCCGCAGGATGGTCTCCACCGCGTCCGCGGCCCGCTCCACCGCCTCCCTGATCAAAGGCCGCTCCTCGGGCGAAAACCGCGAGAGCACGTACTCCGCGGCGTCCCCGGAGGGTCGTCCGATCCCCACCCGCACCCGGGGGATCTCGGAAGTCCCCAGTGCCTCGAGAACGGATGCCATCCCGTGATGGCCGCCGGAGCTTCCCCGTGGCCGGATGCGGATGGCCCCGACCGGAAGATCCACGTCGTCGTAAATCACGAGGACCTCCTGCGGACGCACCCCGTAGCGGTCCACAAGCCCCCGCACCGCCTCCCCGCTCCGGTTCATGTACGTCAGGGGCTTCGCAAGCAACACCGCCAGCCCCCCGATCTCTCCCTTTCCCACCAGGGCCTCTTCCTCTTGCTGGGAGACCCCGATGCCCCACCGCGCGCACAGGCGGTCCACCACCTCCCATCCCACGTTGTGGCGGGTTCCCCGGTACCGGCGGCCGGGGTTCCCCAGACCCACCACGAGCCACATCTACTCCTCCGCCCGCCCCCGGCGGATGACCTCGGGCTGGGTGGCTCCCTCGGCTTCGGGGGGAGCCTCCTCCACCGCCTCCGGCGCGGACACCGTCACCAGGGTCTCGTCCCCGGGCGTGAGGACGGTGACCCCCTCCGGGGGCCGGATGTCCCGCACGTGCAGCACCTGCCCTACCTGGAGGCTGCTCACGTCCACCTCGAGGTGGGCGGGGAGGTCCGCGGGAAGGGCCTCGATCTCCACTTCCCGGAGGTGCTGCTCGAGGACCCCGCCCGCCCGGACCCCGGGGGCCTCACCCCGAAGCAGCACGGGGACCCGGGCCCGGACCCGCTCCTCGAGGCTCACCCGGTGCAGGTCCACGTGGAGGATGTCCCGGCGCAGGACGTGCCGCTGCACCTCCGCGATCATGGCCAGCTCGCTGCGCTCCGCGCCATTCTCCCGGATGGCAACGTCCAGGAGGACGTTACCGCCCGCGGCGGTGCGCAGGGCCGCCTCCAGGGACTTCGCCTCCACCGCGAGGGGCAGGGGCGCGATCCCTCGGCCATAGAGGATCGCAGGGATCTTCCCCTGGGCCCGGAGCTTCCGAGCAATCTCTTTTCCGACTTTTTTACGGACTTCGGCCTCCAGACGAACCCGCTCCATGCTCCCCCTCCGGGAAACCGGGGTGGCACGCGCTCGGTCCTTCCATTCTAGCAACCGGATCAGACGTTGAGCTCCCGCAGCTCACCCGTGACCATGTAGATCACGCGCTCCGCGATGTTCGTCACGTGGTCCGCGGCCCGCTCCAGGTGCTGCGCCACCAGCAGGAGATCCAGGGCCCGGGAGATGGTGCGGGGGTCCTCCATCATGTAGGTGATGAGCTCCCGGAACACCTGGCTGCGGAGATCGTCCACCTGGTCGTCCTTTGTCGCCAGGGCCTCCGCCCGCTGTGGGTCCCGCTGCGCGAAGGCCTGCAAAGCCTCCTGCAGCATCTCCTGCACCAGCTGCTCCATCCGGGGGATGTCCACGAGCGGCTTTACGGGCGGCTGGTTCGCCAAGCGCCGCACCGCCTTTGCGATCCCCTCTCCGTGATCCGCGAGCCGCTCGAGGTCGATGGAGATGGCCAGGACGGAGGTGAGCACCCGGAGGTCCCCGGCCATGGGCTGCTGGGTGGCCAAAAGCTTCACCACTCGGTCCTCAATCTGGAGGTGCAGGCGGTCCACCACGTCGTCCTCCGCGATGACCGCCTCCGCGGCCTCCGCATCCTGCCGTCGCAGGGCCTCCACCGCCCGATGGATGAGGTCTCCCGCGAGGCTGCCCATGCGCAGGACGTCCTCCTCCAGGGCCTGCAGGGCCTCGTCGAATGCCTCCCGGATGTGCCGCAATGTCCCCATGCCCCACCTCCCCTGTTCGGAGGGCCCCCGCTTTACGTCTCCGCCGTGCCCTGTAGCCGGCAGCAGTTCGGCCCGCAGGGAGCCAGGTCTCCGTTCCCCTCCGCCCGGCCCACCGCGAACACGGAAATCACCCGCCGGACCTGCTGCGATCCGCAGCTCGCGCAGGTCACGGTCTGCCACGAGCGCCCCAGCACGAGCTCCTCAAACCGCTCCCCACACGTCTCGCACACGTACTCGTAGATGGGCATCTCCGCACACCTCCGCCAGGATCTTACCACAGGGCCTTGTGGTCACCGTACCCGTCCCCCTCCCAGTAAAATGGGAGCACGGCATGAGCCCGGTGCCTTTCTGGGAACGGCCTGAGGTGGTGGAGCGGTTCGCCTCCCGCCCGCCGGACGACCGCATGGTGCGTCTCCTCTCCCCCCTCCCCCGCACCACCCGGATCCTGGACCTGGGATGCGCCGCGGGCCGCAACACGGAGTGGATGGCGCGGGAGGGATTTGACGTGTACGCGTGTGATGGTTCCGAGGCCATGGTGGCCTACACCCGGAACCGGCTGCGGCCCTACCTGCCGGAAGAGGAGCTCGCCCGACGGGTGATCCGCTGCCGCATGGACGACCTCTCCGCCTTTCCCGATGCCTTCTTCGACGTGGTGGTGGCCCTGGGCATCTACCAGCAGGCGGAGCACGCGGAGGAGTGGCACCGGGCCGTGGCGGAGACCGCCCGGGTCCTCCGCTCGGGCGGCCACCTCCTCGTCCAGCATTTCGCGGTGGGATCCCAACCCTGGGCAGGACCTCTGCGGGAGGTAGAGCCCTGGGTGTTCGAGGCGGAGGCGCCAGAGGGCGAGAGGCGACGGTTCGTGCTCCTGGATGAGACCACCCTCAACGCCTGGATGGACCAACACGGGCTCTCCCCCGAAGGCCCCGCCCGACTCACCACCCGGCCGACCGAGGAAGGAGGGTTCTGGCACAACCTCCACGCCCACTACCGGAAGCGTGACATAGGCACGTTAAGCGGATTTTAAGGGGTACCGTCCTACCCTCAGCTCCGCAGAAGGCCATGAGGGGAGTATCCCCACGTGGTCTAACGCCCGCAAAGTTCTGGAGGAATCGGATGCGGGTCGCCAAGGGTAGCCGGACCGTCACCTTCTCCTGGATCCAGCGGTGGCTACGTCTCGCGGACCTCGCCAACCGGCCCGGGGCTCCGCCGGTGGAGGAGCTGGTGGAGCGGAGCTGGGAGGCTCCGATGAGCCGGCGGGAATTCCTGCGGGCCGCGGGCGGTGCGGCTCTGGCGGCCACGGCGGGAGGACTCCTCCAACCCCTCGAGGTGCTGGCGGGCCCGCAAGCCCCACGGGTGGTCATCGTGGGAGCCGGCATCGCGGGCTTAAGTGCGGGGTACGCCTTGCGGCAAGCCGGGATCCGACCCCAGATCTACGAGGCCAGCACCCGCACGGGCGGCCGCATCTTCTCCGTGCGGGACGCGGTGGTGCCGGGGCTCGTGACGGAGTTCGGAGGGGAGTTCATCGATTCCGGACACGAGGAGATGCACCGGTTCGTGCGCCTGTTCGGGCTGCGGTTGATCGATCTGAAAGCCGGGGAGGAGGCCCGGCTGCGGCCCACCTTCTACTTCAACGGCCGCCGGATCTCCGAGGCAGAGGTGGTGCGGGCCTTCCGACCGCTGGCCCGGCGCATCCGGCAGGACCAGGATGCGGTGGGAGATATGGTCACGTACCGGCAGCACACCCCCCGGGCCCGGGAACTTGATCGCCTCTCCATCTCCGAGTACCTGGACCGCATCGGTGCGGCCGGGTGGGTGAAGGAGCTGCTGGAGGTGGCATACGTGGGGGAGTACGGGCTGGAGGCGGGGGAGCAGTCTGCCCTCAACCTCGTCCTTCTCATCGGCACAGAGCCCGGTACGACCTTCGAGGTGTACGGCGAGAGCGACGAGCGCTACAGCGTGCGGGGCGGAAACCAGCAGGTCCCGAACCGGCTGGCACAGCTCCTGGAGTCTTCCCTACACCTGGAACACCGCCTCGTGGCGCTGCGGCAGCGGGGAAACGGCTACCGCCTGGTCTTCGAACGACGGGGCGCGGGCACCGTGGAGGTGGACGCGGACTTCGTGATCCTCACCGTCCCCTTCACCATCCTCCGGGAACTGGAACTCAAGGTGGACCTGCCGCCCGTCAAGCGACGCGCCATCCGGGAACTCGGCTACGGCACCAACAGCAAGCTCATCCTGGGGTTCCGGGAGCGGGTGTGGCGGAAGGGGGGCTCTTCGGGCGAACTCTTCACGGACCTGCCGTGGCAGAGCGGGTGGGACAGCAGCCGCGGCCGGCCCGGGAAGGCGGGGACCTACACGGTCTTTCTGGGAGGACGGGCAGGCGTGGAGGTGGGCGAGGGGCTGGCGCGAGAGCAGGCGGAAAGGGTACTCCCAGGCCTCGAACGCATCTTCCCCGGCGCCCGGGCGGCCTACGCGGGGCGGGTGGCCCGGTGGCACTGGCCCTCGGACCCCTTCGTCCGCGGGAGCTACGCGTGCTGGAAGGTGGGCCAGTACACCAGCATCGCGGGGGCGGAGTTCGAGCCCGTGGGGCGACTCCTGTTCGCGGGGGAGCACACGAGCCTCGAATCCCAGGGGTATATGAACGGGGCCGCAGAGACCGGCCGGCGGGCCGCCCAGATCGTCCGGAGGAGGGTGCGGAGGTAGCCCTTCTCCGCACCCTCCTGGTTCCGAGGGAGCGGGTGTGGTATTCTGTATTGAAATTCGGCTCCGGTAGCGGGCCAGGACCCGACCCCGGACCGAACGGGGGTAGCGTATGCGGCAGGTGATGGGTCTACTGTTTCTGCTCTGCCTGGGACTGGGGACGCCGCTCCTGAGCCAGCCTGTTTCCACGGCCATCCTACCCGGGGAGGCCATTGGCCCCATCCGCATCGGGATGTCCATGGACGATGCCGCCCAGCTGGTCCAGTCCCTGGGAGCCACCCGAGACGAGAACAACGAGGAGGGGCGTCGGGTGTGCAATACGGAGGCCAAGGTGGGGTTCTGCGTCTTCGACTACTACCAGTACGGGGAAGAGGCGGAAGCGGTGAAGACGCCGGGGCAGGTCCTGGCCATCGCTACGGACGATCCCCGCTTTAAGTTCTCCAACGGCGCGGGTGTGGGAAGCCCCATGATGGATCTGCTGCGCATGGTGGACGTGAACCCCGAGTTCGTGTTCACGGGGCCCGGAGAGGTGCTGTTCGAGTGGCCCTCCCGGGGGTTGCTCCTGGGAGTTCGGCAGGGCCAGAACGGCGCGGAGATCAGCTTCATCCTCGTGTTCCGACCCAGACGATGATCTGCGGTAACCAAACTCAAACCAACAAACCCGCCTTACTTTCTTTAAATAAAAAGGAGCAGGCGGCACCACCCGAACCACACCGCAGCCGCCACAAGCCACCGCACTCGCCCGCGGGCCAGGACCGCGGTCGTGCCCGCTCCGGCTGCTCCCAGCCAGGCCAGGAACTGGGCCCAGCTCAGCATCTCCGTGGCCTGGACCTGGCCCAGTCGCCGGAGGAGGGTTTCGGTCCACGGCACGAAAGGCACCGGTAGGAAGAGGGGATCGTAGTAAAACGCCAGGGTGCCGGAAGCCAGAAGTAGCCCGGTGGCCACGCGGAGTCCAGGAGAGGCCGGATCCTCCCACCGGGCGACCCGCAGCGCAAGAGGCCAGAGCAGGACCGCCAGTGCCGGGGACCCCGTGCGGAGAGACGGGGCCAGCGCGGCTGCGGGAAGGGCCGAGAAGTACCCCGCGAAGAACAGGCGGGCGGAGGGAACTTCCACGCTCCAGCCCGCGACCAGGCGCGCGAGGAGGTGCGGCACCCCCCACAGGACCATCCCGAGGAACGGGTAAAGGGTGGTGGTCCGCACCGCGGCCTGCGGATCCGCGGCGAACCGGAAGCCCGTGGTGGCAAGCCCCAGGAGGGAGACGGCCGCGACCAATAGCGCCTTCTCCCCCCGCACGCCCTTTGCCGCCTGCTTGAACTCTTCCAGGAGCACGGGGGCCGAAGCGAGCAGCAGGGGCCACCACCCCGAGGGTGCTTCGACCTCCGAAAGCGCCGACCAGGCCTGTGCACCTCCCCAGTACACCAGGGCGAGCACCAGCCCTGAGGCGAGCCCGTCGCTGGCCGCGTCCACGGGGTCGTACCCTCGCAGCGCGCGCCAACCGGTCAGCAGGCCGACCAGCAAAAACAGAAAGCCGCACAGGGCCAGTCCTCCGGTCCAGGCGTCCTGGAGAAACCCCGAGACCGGACGCAACAGGAAAAGCGGCAGGAGGTCCAGCACCGCGGCCGGGGCAAGGGCGAGCCCGAGGGCCAGAATCCCCAACCCTGCGAGCATGAGAGCTACCACGGCGGGGACCTGTCGTCTACCGAGCACCTTCCGGACCCGGCCGACCAGACGACCGGCCAGCTCCGAGGCATCGTCCACCAGATCTGCGGCAAGCCACATCCAGAAGAGCCCCAAGAACGTGAAGAGGGCCGAATACCCCATCTGCAGGGCTTCCCCGAACCGGGCAGGGCCGCGGGCGATTCCCCCTCCGTATGCCACCGCCATCCCGGCGAAGAGCACGGCCCGCTCCGGAAGCGGAAACCGAGGAGGCCGCCGGGACAGGGCGAGCCCCGCCCCCGCGTACACCACCGTCCAGAGTGCCACCGAAGCCCACAGGGGCTTGACCACCCCGGGGCTCAAGCGTCCCAGCAGGAGAACCCAGGGGAAAAGCCACAAAGGGCTTGCGCGGTCCGCGCGAAGCCGCAGGACCTCCAGGAGGTACAGGGTGAAGGCCGGGACCAGCGCCACCACCCGGGGCAAGGCGAGGACGGGCGGCAGCAACAGGTACCACAGGGTGTAGAGGGCCATCCCGAACCGCAGGGCGGGATGGGCCGGACGCACTTCCGCGTTGAGCAGCGCGAAGACGAAGGCAGCGATGGCGCCGAGGAGCGCCTGAGCCGCGGCCCCCCGGAGCATCCATGCGCGCTGCGCCTCGCCCGCGAACACCACGGTGCCGAAACCTGCAAGCCCGCACACGAGGAGGACGAACCCTCCCACGCCCCACGGGCCGAGCCGAAGCAGGGCAAAGGCACCCGATACGGCCGTCTGGAGGTCTTTCCACTTGATCCCTAGGCCCAGGGCCTGGACCAGCTGATCCAGCCCGGCCACCGCGACCCCGAGCAACCTGCGCGCCCGGGTGGAAGCGGCCTCCCGTCGGTCCTCCTTCATCCCGCCCTCCGGAGTCTCCGCACCCGGTCCCGCCAGGCCTCCACCTCATCCTCCCGTCCCAAGCCCCGCACCGCCCGCCACTTCGCGGACGCAAGCCGGAAGAGCGCCTGACGCAGCGGCTTCGAAAGCCCCCGGTCATCCACCAGGAGGGAGAGGAACTCCTCCTCCGTCACCACGTCCGCGACAACCTCCTCCCGCAGGAACCGAACAAGGAGCTCCCGATCCTGCCGTCGGGCCCACGCGTGCACGAGAACCAGCAGACCGATGGGTGCCCACTCCCAGAGCAGGAGCCCCGCCGCTGCCAGGGGTTGCCAGGGGCCGGAAACCAGGGAGACGCGGGCGACCTGGAGGAATGCGACGGATCCCGCCGCTCCCGCCGCCCATCCGATCACAGCAAATCCCCACTGGAGCAGGCCTCGGAGCCCCCACTCCCGTCCAAACCCCAGCAGGGCGCCGTATAGGGCCGGGAGCATCGCCTGAGCCAGGCCGGCTCCCAGGATGTGGAGTTGCATCCCCAACTCCAGGAGCGAGCCCGGGAGGAGGGAGATGCCCAGGCCCACGAGGGCGTAACCGACTCCCACCCCAAGGCCGTAGAGAACGCCGTCCAGCCCGCTCTGGTATTGCCGCCGTAGTCCAACGTAGCAGGCCAGCACCGCCGCCGCCTTGCCCGCCTCCTCCATCACGGCCAGCCGAGCCGTAGGGGCGGAGTACCAGACGTGGACGAACCCGGGCCAGCCCTCCCACCCTCCGAAAACCCCAGCCAGTAGCCGCGCCACGACGGGCGCCAGCACCCCTCCCCCAAGCAGGGCTGCCGCCACCACGGTGCCGGGCTGCCTTCCAAAGCGTGCCGCGTGCGCGACAAACCCCAAGTAGGCCACCGTGAAGAGCACTGGAAGCAGCCTCACCTTCCACCCCTTGCCCGGCCCATTCTCCTTGCAAGCCGCCTTAAAATTCGGTTAAAGGCGGTGTGAGATGCCTGGGGGCGTGTGGCTCGTACGGACGCGCTTGCTGGACCGACTCCCGCGGGAGCCCCGCTACGTGGTGTGGTTGCAGGCCCCGTACGGCTTCGGGAAGACCGTCCTGCTCCGGCAGTGGGCAGACCAGCTTAGGGAGAAAGGGTGGCGGGTCGTCTGGGCGAGCGGGGCAGCGGGTTCTCTTTCCGAGCAGATCGCTCGGTCCCTGGGGGCCGACCCCACGGCCAGATGGGGGCTTCTTCGGGTGCTCCTTGAGGATCGGCCCACGCTCCTCGTGCTGGACGACGTGGCTCTGGATGCGACCTTGGACCTGCGGCTTCCCGCGGACGGGCTCCTCGTGGGGCTCAGCAGCCGCGCGGAGCTCAGCTGGCCGGAGCTCCCCCGGATGCACACCCAGGGAAGGCTTGTGCGGCTCACCGCGGAGGAGCTGCGGTTCACCCTCGCGGAGGTCCGGGAGCTCATCGCCGACGACCGTCGGGCCTACGAGGTTTGGGAGAGCTCAGGCGGGTGGCCCATCGCGGTGCACATGGCGGCCCTCACGGGCACCTTGGACCTCCACCGGGCCTTGGTCCAGGGGGTAAGGGAATCCCTGGGATCGCAGGAGTGGGAGACCCTCCTGCTCCTCTCCGCCCTTCCCACCCTTCCGGACTCCGCGGAGGACAGGGGACTCCGGCGTCTTGAGGAGTCCGGATTCGTGCAGCGCACCCCGGAGGGCTTCCGGATCCACGCCCTCTTCGCGGAGGTCCTCCACGCCACCGCCCTGGCGGAGATCCAGGAAGCGGTGCGCAGGCGGGCTTCGCAGCTTTCTCCGGAGCTTCGGGCAGAGGCGTACTTTCGCTCCGGCCTATGGCAGGAACTGGAGCGCCTGCTCGACAGCCCCGAAGCCCTGGATCTGGCCGGCATCTCCCCTTCTGGCCTCCTCCGGTGGTGCCGGGCGCTCCCCGGGCTTGGCGGGCCGTGGCGGCGGCTGGCATACGGGATGACCCTGTGCCTACAGGGGAAACTCCAGGAGGCCTTTGCGCGGCTGGAGGCCCTCGCCCGCGACGTGGAGGCGACGCATCCCGAAGTCGCCATCCGGGCCTGGGGACTCGTGGCGTACAACGCGCCGGAGGTAGACCTGCAACGGGCGCTCAACGCCGTGGAGCGGGGATGGCGGCTCGTGGACCGGGTAGAGCCGCATGCCGCTGCCCGGTTCCTCAACTGGGCGGTCTGGCCCCTCTGGAAGGCCGGGCACCTGGACCGGTTTGAGGCCGCACTCCAAGAGGCCTCCAGACGCCTGCCGCCGGACGACCCGTACCTCTTCCACCCCATCGGCTACAACCTGGCCTTTCTCCGCTGGCAGAAGGAAGGGAATCTGGAACACTACCTCGCCTGGAACCGGCGCACCGCGGAACACCAGGAGCGCACCCGCTCCCACAACCTCCCCCTCACCCTGCTCGAGACCGGCCGCCTGCTCGTCCTTGCGGGTCGGTCCGAAGAAGCCCTGGCCTGCTTCCGCAGAGCACAGGCTCACCCCGGATGGAACTTCTGGGCGGAGGCCCTGGCTGCCGCCTGGGCAGCCTACCTGGAGCGGGATACCAGGCCCTTCGAGCGGCTTGCGAGCCTCGCGGAGGCGGACGAGAACCCGGAACTGCTGGATGCGATCCGGGGTCTGTGGGCGCGTACCCTGAGGGAAAGCGGCTCCCCCGACCTTGCCCTCGCGGTGACGCAGCCCGTCCGAGGCTTCTGGACCGCGCTGGAGGCGGCCTTGACCCTGTGGGAGCTGGGGCGACCCGAAGAAGCCCAGGTTTACCTTCCACCAGAACCCAGGGATCGGGAGGAGCGGGCCTATTACCACGCAGCCCGGTACCGGATCCTGCGGTCCGAGGTAGACCTGGAAGCCCTGGTCCGGCTCACCTCCCTCGGGCCCCGGATCCTCCCGGCGCTCCTGCCCGTGCACGAGCTGCCCCGGCACCGGCCGGAGCTCGCGGACTTCTACCCGATTGAGGAGGTGCTCCGCTGCGGCTGGAAGGAGGCCATAGAGCGGCGCCTGGACGAAATCCCACTCCTCGCGGTGGAGCTGCTGGGACGGTTTCGGGTCCGCCGTCTGGGACAGGAGGTCTTGCTCTCTCCCACCGCCCGCAACCTGCTCGTCCTCCTCCTTTTGGGCCGGGACCGGGAAGCCATCGCGGAGGACCTGTGGCCGGAAGCAGCGCCCGGGCAGGCCCGCAACAACCTCCACGTCCACCTCCACCACCTCCGCCGGGCGCTGGAACCATGGGGAGTTCCCACTTACCTCACGCCCACCGGGTTCCGGAGGACCCGGGTGGACCTCTGGGACCTCCAGGAAGCGTTGGACCGGCAGGATGCGGAGGCCGTCCTCCGGTTGTACCGGGAGCCCGTGGCTCCCGGGGTGGACCTCCCCGCGGTGGACGAAGTCCGGTACGCCCTCCAGCAACGGGTCGTGGACCTCCTCCACCGGCGGGGGAGCGCTTCCGAGTCTGAAGAGGGCATCCGGTACCTGGAGCGGGTGCTGGAGCTGGACCCTCTGCACGAGCCCGCCCTCCAGGCCCTCCTGCGCTGCCTACTGAGTCTGGGCCGTCGGGAGGCAGCCCTGCGGGCCTACCGGGCCTTTGCGGAGAGGTTGCGGGCCGAGCTGGACACCGACCCCCTCCCCGAGACCCAGGCCCTTCTGGATTCCGTACCAACCGGAACCTCCTCCCGCAGGAGGCGGTCTTAAGCCGGTTTTAAGTCCGGCTGGCCTAATGTGGCCCCGACGGAGCGGACCGGAGGCGGCCATGGAGACCGGTGCTCAACAGTCCTTTACCTCGGCCCAGAAGATCGTGGCCATCGGCGGGTGGTGGCTGTGGTGGATCGCGCTCGGCGGGTTCTTCCTGCAGCCCCCGCATCCTCTCGTCCGCCGCCACACGCTCTGGGCCCTGGGGTGGGGAATCCTCCTCTCCGTGGTGTTCGGGTTCTTTCCCCTGCTGTTTTTACTGATCGCAGGGGCCACGGGCAACCGGACGTTTGCGGGAATCGCTACCCTTGGGGGTCTTGGCTGGAACTTCCTCGGAGTTCTGGTTTGGTTCGCGGCTGCCGCGGTGAACACCTACGCCTTCCTCCAGGGAAAGGGGCCCTGGCTGAGACCTTAAGCCACAGATGGAGGGATTCCGATGCGCTGGCTTCTCGCAGCCGTAGATCAACCCCGCCCGCTCCTCCCGTCGCCACAGACCGTGAGCCCACCGCCTGAGGCCGCCGGTGCCGTGACGGGAGGATCCGGGGTGATCCTGGGAGCCCTCATCGTCCTCGTGCTCACCGCCCTGTACGTGGCCATCCTGTACTGGGCGGACCGGCACGAGAAGGAGCCCGGAAGCGTGCTGGCGGCAGCCCTGTTGGGAGGGGCCATCGCGGCACCGGTCCTCACCGTGGTCCTGGAGCGGCTTGCAGGGATCCGCATGTCCGTCTACCCGGCCTCCTTCCACGCCCTCAACGCCGCCTTCTTCGGTCCCAACCCCGCAGGGGCCGTGGTGGAGGAGGGCATGAAGGCCCTGGTGATCCTCGTCCTCTTCCGGGCCCTGCCGCGGGAGTTCGACGGGGTGCTGGACGGCGTGGTGTACGGGGGGATCGTGGGAGCCGGGTTCGCCCTGGCGGAGTCCGCGGTGTACCTGTGGGACCTCTCGCGCCTGGGGCCTGCGGCAGCCCCCGGGGTCGGCATGTTCTTCGGCATCCTCCTCACCGGCCTCACCCACTGCGCGTTCGGGGCCATCTTCGGCGCCTCCCTCGGCGCCGTGCGGGAGTTCGGGCTTTCCGGATCTGGAAGCTGGTGGCTGCCGGTGGGCGGGTTCGGGGTCGCAGCCCTGTACCACGCGGCCTATGACGCCCTGGCGGCCCTGCTGGCCTCCGGCACGGGGCCGGTGGCCCTCGTGGGGCTCGCCCGCACCGCGGCGGACTGGGCCGGGGTCATCGCCCTGGTGATCACCGTGGCCTGGGCCCTGCGGCACGAACGGAGCGTGATGAGCCGCTACCTGCCCCTGGAGGCGGAGGAGGGCCACGTCCCGCGGGAGTACGTGGACGCCGTCCTGCAGGGCCGGTGGTCCAACCTGCCCGGGCCTGCGCGACAGCCTCTGGCCGAGCTGGCCTTCGCCCGCAGGCGCCTGGAGCGGGGGCTCACCAACGAAGCGGAACTGCAGCTGTACCGTGACCGGATCCGGGAGGTCGCCCGATGAACCGTAGTCTTCTGATCGGCGGCGGTCTGGGCTGTGGGTGCCTCACGCTGCTCGCGGTGGTCGCGGTGGTGGCAGGACTCGTGGTCTTCGCACGGCCGAAGTCCGTGCCGACTCCGCAGCCCACGGTGAGTCCTCCGCCCGCGCCGAGCCCTGCCCCGACAGGTCTCGGTCCCACGCCACAGCCCAGCCCTGTTCCCACGCCTCCGCCGCCCGGTGGCCGGTGCCCGCAGCAGCCCGTGGCCCAGGGACCGGAGGCGCTGGGGAAGGGGATCTGCCCCCAGCAGGTGCCGGGGGTGGAGATTGGAGGCGGAATGACCGTGCGGCTCGGACCGGATGGGATGCCTACGGAGCCGGCGGGCGTGTTCCGGGTGGGAGAGCGCGTAGGGGTGGACTACACCATCCTTCGCATGGACACGCAGGTGGTCAGGGTGGTCGTCAGGGTAGAGTCTCAGGAGCGTGTGATTCCGGTTAACCAGCCGGAGCCTGAGGACAAACCTGGACGGTTCCTCTACCGCCTGGACACCGGCGGCGGTTCTCCTGGACTCTACGCCTTTGCCCTTGCCGTACCCCAGGGAGGCCAGCCCGCGGTGGTGCTGGTGATCCCCTTCGCCCTCCAGTAGGAGCTCGGCGTGGCGACCTCGGCGGCTCGTCCCTCCTTCGGCGTGGACACGTTCCTGAAGGCCGTCGGGCTTGCGGGCTTCGGCTTCGTGCTGCTCGTACTCGCGCTTCTGCAGATGCTCCTCTTCTACCAGAAGGCCGGAGGGGTGTTGCAGTTCCTCATGGCCAGTTTTGCCGCCCTTTCCGTGGTCCCCTTCTACACCGGGCTCATCCTCCTCCTGGACCGCCACGAGAAGGAACCGGGCTGGCTCCTCTTGGGCGCGTTGCTGTGGGGAGGGGTCGTGGCCACCTTCTTCAGCCTGATCTTCAACTCCATCGGGAGCGCCATCCTGGTGGCCGTCTTCGGACCCCGGCTCGGCGAGCAGCTCAGTGCGCCCTTCGTGGCACCCGTGGTGGAGGAGACCTCCAAGGGACTCGCGGTTCTCCTGATCTTCTTGCTGTGGCGCCGGGAGTTCACCAACACCGTGGACGGCCTCGTGTACGGGGCCCTGGCCGGCCTGGGGTTTGCGGCTACGGAGAACATCCTGTACTTCGCCCGCTTCGTCCGGGAGGGCGGAGCCGGCGGGCTCGCCGTTGGCTTCGTGATCCGGGCGGTCCTCGGAGGTCTCTCGCACTCGGTCTACACCGCGTGCACCGGTGCGGGCCTCGGGTACGCCCGGGAGACGCGGGGCGTTGGCCGGTTCCTCGCGCCCGTGGTCGGTTACTTCTGCGCCATGTTCCTCCACTTCCTTTGGAACTTCTCCGCCACCTTCGCCCTGCCCGCGGTCGCGCGATCTGCGGGTAACGCGGCACTCCTGATGCTCCCCGTGATGTCGTTTTTCATCGAGGGGATCCCGCTCCTTCTGCTCGTGGTGATCGCGTACTTCGCCTGGAAACGGGAGGTGGCGGCCATCCGAGAGGGACTCGCGGACGAGGTCCAGGCGGGCACCCTCTCGCCGGAGGAGGTGGAAGTGCTCACCCGACCGCGGGAGCGGTCCCGGCACCTGTGGCAGGTTCTGACGACGAGAGGACCCCTTGCCTGGAACGCGGTGCGCCAGCTGTACGACGCCCAGGTGGATCTCGCCTTCGCCCTGTGGCGACTCCGGCGGGGCGAGCCGGTGGAACAGGACGTGCAGGCCCTCCGGGAACGGGTCCGGGTGTTGCGGGAGCGGGCCCGGGGAATGGGGGTGGCGGCATGAGGCAGGCCCGGACAGGCCAGGCCGGCGTTAGCGTTTGGGTCGTGGTGGCCGTTCTCGCGGCTCTGGTATTCGGATTCCTCGTACTGCTCGGAATGGGTGGGGTGGCCTGGTACCTGATCTCGCACCGCCCGAGCCCCCCACCGCCGGTCCCTGTTCCTTCCGGGCAATCTCCGACTGCCGCGCCCACCGGGCCTGCGCCGCAGCCCTCAGCTCCTCTTCCGCAGCCACCTGGTCCTATACGCTACGCCCGATACATAGACCCCGACGGCGAGTTCGCGGTGGACTACCCGGACACCTGGCGGGTTTTCCCAAACCGCCAAGGTGTGGTCTTCTCTCCTCCCACAGAGGACCCGCGCGAGGGGACCCAGGCTTTCTTCAGCAAGCTCGTCGGTCAGACCGGCCGAGGCCTAATTCCGGCCCAACAGCTGCTGGACGAAGTCGTCCAAGGCGAGCGGAGGCGGTATCCGGACTATCAGGTGGTGCAGCGGTGGGTACGTCCTGGGCCGTTCCGGGAGACGGAAGAAGCGTACCTCGAAGCCGTGTGGACGAACGCACGGGGTGAGCGGATGCACGGGGCGGGCCGCTTCCTCCTGCTCCACTCCGCAACGGTACAGGCCAGCATGTGGCGCCTCATTTTCTACCGCTCCCAGGAGACGGCCTGGCTCAGCCTCCTTCCCGTGTTCCAACACATGGAACAGAGCTTCCAGCCCGGCAGCACGGGCCCTGGCCCGGGACCATCTCCGAGCCCGACACCGACGCCGTAAGAGGGGACCCCAGCCATGCAAGGAGTCTCACACACACCCCTTCGTAAGGGCTACCTGGCCCTCCAGTTGGCCCTCCTCGGCGTTTTCGCCCTCGTTGGGCTTTTGGTCCTGCTGATCCTGGTGGGAGAGACCGGAGGGGTACTTCCCTTCCTCCTCGGGTCTGTTCTGTCCGTGCTCCCGGTTCCCCTCTACGTGGCGTTGATCCTGTGGATCGACCGGCACGAGAAGGAGCCGGGGTGGCTGCTGCTCGCGGCCTTCTTCTGGGGCTCCACCGTCGCCATCCTCTTCAGCTACATCTTCAACTCTCTCCTGGCGGAAATCCTGCGGGCCCTTCTGGGTCCCCTCTGGGCCACACGGGTCACGCTCGGCATCGTGACGCCCCTTGTGGAGGAGACCGCCAAGGGGGTGGCGCTTCTGGGCATGGCGTTTGCGGTGCGGGACGAGTTCGACAACCTCACCGACGGCCTCGTCTACGGAGCGCTGGTGGGCCTGGGCTTCGGGGTTGTGGAGAACGTCCTGTACCTGGGGCGCGCCTTCAAAGCGGGAGGCCTCGGAGGCTTGACCGTGCTGTTCTTCCTCCGGGTGATGCTTCTCGGCCTCATGCACTCCATCTGGACGGGATGCACGGGCGCAGGCGTCGGCTATGCCCGGGAGCGCGGGGGAGCCGCCCGGTTCCTCGCGCCCGTGGGCGGGTACCTGGCCGCGGTGTTCCTGCACGCCCTGTGGAACTCCAGCAGCGTGGGGCTCGAGGCCGCGGTCGGACCGAGGGCTTTGCTGCTCGTCCCGGTCCTCTTCGGGGTGATCCTCCTGCCGGGCGTACTCGTCCTCGGAGTGCTCGCTTACCTGTGCGAGCGGCGGGAGCGGGAGGTCCTGCGCTCTCACCTCCTGGACTTGGTGGCCTCCGGGGAGCTCTCGGAAGAAGAGCTGCGGGTGGTCGCGGGCCGGGAGAAGTCCAGGCGGCTTTGGCGCGCCTGGGCGCAGAAGGGACCGTCCGGGTGGCTCGCCCTCCGCCAGTTCTACGACGCCCTGGCGGAACTGGCCTTCGCCCGGTGGAGGGCCGCGCAGGGCAGGCCTTCGGGAATCTCGGAGGAGGAACTGCGGGCTCGGATCCGCGAGCTCCGGGAACGGCTGAAGGCGCTGGGCCTGGAAGGGCCCACGAGGGGGTAAACGGAAGGTGGACCCGGAAACCCTGTTCCAGGGAGCAGAGCGCTCCATTGCCGCTCGGCTTGCTTCCGCCCTCCCGCGTCTGCGGCCCGTGCTGCCTGCCCTGGAGGCGCAGCGGCGGCGGTGGGCGCGGGTCGTGTGGGCCGCCCTGACGCCGCCAGCGCTCATGGCGGCCTTCCTGGCGGGGAGCCTCGCTATCGGGCTTCTCCTGCTCGTCCTGGGGCTGCTGGCCTCTGCGGTCGCCCCGGAAGTCGGCGCTTCCCTGACGGCTCTCTCGCTCTCGACGCTGGCCCTCATGTCCGCCTTCGTCCCGTTTATCTCGTTTGTTCTCGGTCCCGTGTACGTGTTCGCGCTCGTGGTGGGCTGGATTCTCCTCGTACCCTACCGCGACCGGGTTTCCAGCGAGATCCGGACAAAACTCCTGGAAGAACTGGCTCCCCTCCCGGGCCTGCGGCCATCACACGCCGGGGCTGCTGAGTTCGGGACGGGGTTTGCCGACCTCGTCCGCGGCCTCGTGGGAGGCCGGCCCCCTCGCGTCAACCTGGCCATGGTGGGAGAACTCGCGGGCCGCCGGCTCGCGTTCGCGGAGGTGGACGTCCTCCCCACCATCCCCCGGCGGCGGGGCTTTCTCTACCCCGGCCCTCCCGGCCGAGGGGGCCGGCAGTTCTACGGGCTCGTGGCGG
Organism: Armatimonadota bacterium; assembly: GCA_031460175.1. Classification (NCBI taxonomy): domain Bacteria; kingdom Bacillati; phylum Candidatus Sysuimicrobiota; class Candidatus Sysuimicrobiia; order Candidatus Sysuimicrobiales; family Candidatus Sysuimicrobiaceae; genus Candidatus Sysuimicrobium; species Candidatus Sysuimicrobium tengchongense. The sequence goes on from JAVKGW010000005.1 coordinate 163,795, forward strand.
CCGTCGAGATGGACCCGCCCGGGAGCCCGACCGTGCTGGTCACCTGGGCGGGGTTCTGGGCGCGGGTCAGCCTGTGGGACCTGAACCTCTCGAGTGCCCGAAAGCGCTTGCAGAAACTCCCTCTGCAGGACCCGGCCTTCGACGCGCACTACGAGGTCCACACGGACCACGTCGAGCAGGCGCGGACCTTCCTCCGACCGGAGCTGCGGGGAGCCCTCCTGTACCTAGCGCGGCAGCTTCCCTGGAAGCCGCTGCTGGCCTTGGGAGGCGGCCACGCGTATGCCTTCGTGCCGTGGCGAGGGTTCCTGGAAATGTCGCCCTTCCGGCGGCTCGACGAGCGGTGGGTCCAGAACAAGGCACTTGCGGACCTCCGGGCCCTCCTCCGGGCGGTGTGCCTGGCCGCCGTGGCCGCGGGAGTTTCCGCACGGGATGTCGCGGACGCGTTCATGAAGGAGGCCCGGGCGTCATGACCTCTGTGTCGCTGCTGCTCGCGGTTTCCACCCTGACCCGGCTGGTCCCTTACACGGACGCGGAAGCCCGTTTCCGGGTGCTGCGTCCTGCCGCCTGGCAGGTGGAACGTGTCCGGGTCAACCTCATGGAAACCGTGTTCTACCGAGACCACCCCCGTCGGGGTCCGCGGGCAGTGGTCGTCCCGCAGGCTCAGGTGGCGGCCTCCACCCTCCGGGAGGCGGCCTGTCTTATGCTGCAGTACGTCCGGCCCGCGGACATCGTTCCACCGCGGTCCGGCCCCTGGCCCCGGAGGCGGTGCGGTTTCCCTTGGTCCTTTCACACCGCCGCCACGACCTCCGGGGAAGGCGAAGCCGCCTGGCAGGCCGGGCGCGCGCGGGAGAGGACTCTCTACCGGATCCGGCTGATCCAAAAGTCGGGCGGTGTGCTCCAGGTGGACTTCCTGGCGGGCGTGGCGCCCGCAGACGAGTTCATCTCTCTCCGGCCCATCTTCCGGCAGGTGATCCGTTCGTACCGGGCCCCCTGACCCGCCATGACGTCGTCTTGGACCGAACTCCAGCAAGCCGTCCGTCGGGCCCTCCGGTCGGTCCCCGATCTCGCGGCGGTGCTGCAGGCGGCAGAGGCCGAGCACCGGCGGTTGACCCCCTACGGCATTCTCATGCTTCTCGCTCTCCTCCTGCCGTTCGTGGGGTTCGTCCTGGGCTCTCCCTTCGGCCGTTGGGGCGGGTGGATCGGCTTTGGGGCAGGGGCTCTGCTGCTCGTGGCGTACTGGATCTGGTACTCCAACCGCGTGGACGCTCTCACCACCGCGGTCAAAGAGAGGGCGGTGGTCCCGGCTCTCGGAGCGCTGGGCTTCCGACTCCAGGAGACGGTGCCGGAAGAGCTGGCATCCCGGCAAAGAGTCGTCCTCGCCGACGTCTTCTCCGCCCCGAAGGTCGAACTGCACCATCCCACAGCGGCGACTCTGGGCGGGCGGGCGATTCAGGTGGCGCACGCGGCGGCCCAGAGATACATGGGGCGTGGTCTGTACCGTACCGTCTTCTCCGGGCTCGTGGCCACGGCGGCCGCTCCCACAGTCGGACAGCGCGTCCTCGTGGTCCGGGAGATGGGGGTCCTCGGGGCGCTCGAGGACGTGAAACGCAGGCTGGCGGGACTCAGGCGGGTGGAACTCCCGGACCCGACCTTCGAGGCCCTGTACACCGTGTACGCGCAGTCCGAGGACCTGTCCGCGGCCCTGCACCCCTTCTTCCGAGACGCCCTCGTCCAGCTCGGCCAGGTCCCGCGCGCAAGGCCCGTGGTCGCCTTCCACGAAGGCCAGGTCCACGTCTTCCTCCCCCGGCGGGAGTGGCTGAACCCAGCCGCTTGGGATCGGGTCTCGGAGGACCAGCTGAGCTCGGACCTGGAAGCGCTTCTCCAGGCCAGCTTCCTCGCGGCGGTGGCCGCGGGCGCTTCCCCGCAAGAAGTGCTGGCGTCGGTGCGGGAACTCACGGTGTAGGAGGGACGGCATGCGCGGTTGCCTCGTGGGCTGCGGCTGCCTCACGTTGGCGGTGACGGTCGTCCTCGGCCTCGTGGTGGTGGGCGCGGTGGCCCTCTTCTACCCCTACTACCGGGCGGGTAAGGAAGTCGCCGCCACCGGCTGCCCTCAACAGGCTCCGGCGCAGGCCCCGCTCGGCCGCGCGGTCTGTCCTGTCCGGATCGAGGGGCTCGAGTTCACGGGCGGCCGCTCCTACCGTCTTCGGGGCGTGGGTCCGGGCGAGCCCACGGGCCTGTTCCAGAGAGACCGCGATAGGGCCCTCGTGGTGGGCTTCAGCTACCGGTCCACGATTCCGGCCTCGTTGCAGGCCTCCCTTGCGGCCCTGCGGGACGGGCGCGTGGTCCCCGTGGCACCTGTGGGAGGAATAACCTTGAGGGCCAGCAGCGAGGGCTGGCGCTTCCAGGCGGTGTCCCTGCCGGACTCGGCAGGCCGCTACGCAGCCATCCTGTAGCCCTCCTCGGGTTCCGCCGTCGTCTTCCTGCTCCCCTTCGAGGTTCGCTAGGGAGTGGTCCCTGTCGCCTTACGGCACCACCCGGACCTGGTAGCGCCGGAGGGTCTGGAGGATCCGCACCTTCTGGGGGTCGCCGATCCGCACGAAGTCGAACTTCAGCAGGCGCGTGGCCCGGCTGTAGGCGATCACGAAGATGGCGGTCTCCGTCACGAGGAAGTAGCCGGGCTCCCGGGTCACCCCGTCTCCGTCCAGGTCCAGGTCTACCGTACCCCGCCGCAGGGGAAGCACCGCCTTCGGGTCGTCCCGCTTGAGCGCCACGAGGATCCGGGGCTTTTCGGGGTCCACGGGGCACAGCCAGGCGTCCAGACCCGTGGGCTTCCCGGAAGGATCCAGCACCTCGCAGCGCGGGGTCAGCAGCAGATTCTGGGCCGCGTTGCGGTAGCGACCTTCCGGGGTGCGCTCCAGCCGGAAGAACACCTTCTGGCCCACGGGCGACGTGCGCACCACCACCTCCCCCCGCAGCTCCCGCTCCCACCCTCCCACGGTCCGCACCTCGTAGGCTCGGGATACCAGACCCGCGGGGGCCGCCGCGAGGAACGCCGCCAGAACCAGGAGCCGCATGACACGGCCAGTAAACCCCGGGGGCCTTAAGGTCCGCTTAAAGCGCAGGACGGGCCGGAGACTTTAAGTGGGGCTTAAGGTCTTTGTGCCACGTTGTGAGCACAACTCCCTCTCTGTGGAGGGAGCACTGTGAGCCCCAAGCCGCTACCGACCCTGGTGCTGGCCGTCGCGTTGGCCCTGGGGGTCCTCTCAGCCGCCGGAGCCGAGGACCCACCCCTGGAGCGCCCCACCTGGCGGGTGGGGGATCGGTGGGTCTTCCAGGCCGACGGGCCGCCTGGAAAAGCCCGGGTTACCGACACGGTGAAGCGGGTCGGCTCGTACGAGGGCCGACCCGCCTACTTCCTGGAGAGGGTCACGGAACTGCTGGACGGCTCCAGGCGCTGGGTGTTCACCGTCGTTTTCGACCTCGACCTCAACTTCCTGGCACGGTTCGACGAACGGGGTCGGCTCCTCAACAAGATCACGTGGCAGTATTTCCGCTGGCCGAGGAGGCCGGGAGACTCCTACGAGTCCGAGTACACCTACCAGGACCGGCTGGAGGACGGGACGTGGGACGTCGGAAGAGGCAGGCTCCACGTCTGGGTCTTCGGCTGGGAGGTCATCGAGACACCCGCCGGGAGACTCCGAGCCCTCCGGCAGCACGTGATCTTCCGAGACTACGACCTGAGGGGGCAAGCCATCGGCCACGCCCTGGAGGACAGCTGGGTGTCGCCGGACGCCCGCTGGTTGGTGCGCGGTCGTTACAAGAACTACACCACTGGCGACTGGGACGAGTACGAGTTGGTGGAATTCCAGCCGGCGCGGTAAGGCGAGAGGGATGTTTCGCGAGGCTTCTCCCCGGCAGGCCGGAGCGTGCGAAACTAAAGAGGGAGGGGCTCGTGGAGTCCGACCAGGAGACCTTGGTGGAAGTGCCAGCCGCGGGGGTCCTCCTCCACGGCGACCTGGGGATTCCCCCGCAGGCGGGGGGCATCGTCCTGTTCGCCCACGGGAGCGGCAGCAGCCGCCACAGCCCCCGCAACCGGTTCGTGGCCGCGGCGCTCCGGCGCCGGGGGCTCGCCACCCTCCTCACCGACCTCCTCACACCCGAGGAGGAGGCAACCGACCTGCGAACCGCCCGGTACCGGTTCGACATCCCGCTTCTGGGCCGGCGGCTCGTGGGTCTGGTGGACTGGCTCATGGAACACCCACAGACGAAGGCGCTGCGCATCGGTCTCTTCGGCGCGAGCACGGGGGCGGCCGCGGCTCTCATCGCGGCCGCGGAGCGGCCCGAGGCCGTCCATGCGGTGGTCTCCAGAGGAGGACGTCCCGATCTCGCCGCGCACGTTCTCCCTCAAGTCCGGGCCCCCACCCTCCTCATCGTGGGCGGGGCGGACCTCCCGGTGCTCCGGCTGAACGAGAAAGCCCTGCAAAAGCTCCGGTGCGAGAAGCGCCTTGCGGTGGTGCCGGGTGCAGGACACCTCTTCGAGGAACCCGGAGCTCTGGAGGAAGTGGCCCGGCTCGCCGCGGAGTGGTTCGGGCAGTACCTGGCCGGTGACGCGGCGGGAACCCCGTAGATGGACGGCGCGTATTCGGTGAACGGAACTTCTCCGGAGGTCGGAGGATGACCATAGGCCGGCGGTGGGGAGTTTATCTTTCCGTCTGGATCACCATCGCGCTGTCCCTCCGTCCGGCCACCTCCGCACCCCACGGGGACCACCACCGGCCACCCGGAAGCGCTCCGCTGGATGGCCAGCTAGAGCAGGTCCGGCACCACACGGCCCGCTACCGCGATCACCGCACCGCCGTCCTCGACGGCTTCCGCCGGTTCGGAGACGAAGCGCCGCTCGTGGGCGAGCACTGGTACCACCCGGACCGGGCGAGACGTCCCCTCGATCTGGAACACCCCTCCACCCTCCTGTACGCGAGGATCCGCGGCCGCATGGAGCTCGTGGGGGTGGCGTTTACGGTCTACCGCCGGCCGGGTGAACCGATGCCGGAGGGGTTTGCGGGCAACCTGGACCGCTGGCACGTGCACGACGTCGAGAAGATCGCCCGAGCGCTCGCGGAGGGCCGGCCGCTCCTCCAGCGGCTCGTGGACGAGCGAATCCGAACGGGTCGGCTCGGCGGAGGAGAGGGCCGCACCCTCCTCACCATGACCCACGCCTGGGTCTGGCTCCCGAACCCCGATGGGGCATTCGCGCACTACAATCGGGTCCTGCCCTACCTGAAGGCAGGGCTTCCCGCCTCCGATGCCCAGGGAGGAACCCTGGACGCCGCGTGGGGGATCGCGCTCCTCACGAACGCCTGCCCGCACGACCTCCGGGTGCTCCGCGTCGCGGCTCGGGCGGACACGGAACAACTCCGCGTCCTCCGGGAGGCCTGCGCGGCGGCCCGCGCGCGGGTGCGGACCGCCCTCCAGGCACAGGCCGGCCCGGAAGCGCTCAACGCGGCGGCGGAGCGCGCCTGGCGAGGGTACGTCGCGGCCCGGGACAGAATCCTCACTGAGGAGCAGAAAGCCCGAGTGCGCGTGTGGGTAGAGCCCGATACTCTGCCGCACCCCTGAGGCTTACTGTCCTGGGTGCTGGTGGGTTCCCATCCCCCGGGCCTCCCACGCGGCCGCCGCGAATCGCCAGGCCGCAAGCAGGACTCCCGTCACCCCGAGACTCACTAGGGCAAAGGTGGCGGTGCCCGTGCTCCAGAGCGGCCGTCCCAGGAGGGCCTGCCGCAAGAACACTCCCGCCAGGATCCCCACGGGCCAGGCCCCGAGCCACCCCGTGCGCACGGGCCGGCGGTACGTCCCCAGGGCCCAGCTCGCCGCGGCCCACGAGAGGAGGAGAGGGACCGCGGTGCGCAGCAGGCGATCAGGGTCGGGGATTCCACCGTGAGCCCGTACGCCGAGGAGGGTGAAGAGCACGAGCACAACCCCGTCCCCGAGCGCGAGCGCAAAACGGCTCATGGGAGGAGAGCCGCCCACCGTCCGAACACCTGCGAGCCCAGGTCCCGCAGGGCAGGCAGATACCGCTCAGATGCGGAGGTCATCGCCTCAGGATCCAGTCCGGCCCGCCTGAGGTCCTCCGGGAAAGCCCGCACCATGGCTCGGATCGTGGCCTCTGTGGCCTCCAGGTGAAAGAGGAGCCCGTACGCGCGGTGGCCATACCGGAACGCCTGGTACAGCGTGCGTTCGCTGCGGGCGAGCCAGGTGGCTCCGGCGGGGAGGTCGAAGACGTCCCCGTGCCAGTGGAAGGCCACGAACGAGGAGGGCAACCCGGCGAACAGCCGGTCCTCCGTCGCCGCCTCCTCAAGCGTGACGGGATGCCATCCAAGCTCCGGTCCCGGGCCCGGCCCCACGCGGGCTCCGAGCACGGCCGCCAGGAGCTGGCTACCCAGGCACACGCCGAGAACGGGGAAATCCCGACGCAGGGCTTCCTCGATCAGGCGCATCTCCGCCCGCAGGAACGGGTAGCGCTCCTGCTCGTACACACCCATCGGCCCTCCCATGAGCACAAGCCCCGCGACCTCCCGGAGGGATTCGGGGACGGGCTCTCCTGCGAAAGGGCGGAGGATGCGCAGGGTGTGGCCACGTGTCTGAAGGATTTCGCCGATGAGCCCCGGAGGCTCCACCTCCGCATGCTGGATCACCAGGACTTCCGCCACCCTTCACCGTCCTGCAGCCGCAGGCGCTTCAAGCCGGAACAGCCGCCGGGCGTTTCCGCCCATCACCGCGGCCCGCTCCTCCTCCGAAAGCCCCAGGCGCTCCAGGATCTCCATCTGCTCCTGCAAAATCTGCCCCCGGTACGGCCCCACCGCGGTATCGGTTCCGAACACCACCCGGTACGGCCCGAAGGCCCGCAGGGCATCCGCGAACACGGACTCCAAGGAAGGGTTGCCGGGGTGGTAGTGCCGCCAGTTGTTCGTCCCGGAGGTGTCCACGAAGAGGTTCTCCGTGTGGTAGGCGAGGAGCAGGGTCTCCCGTAAGAACCCGGCCCCGAAGTGGGCGATCCCGAAGGTCACCTCCGGGAACTGCTTGAGGGCCGCGGAGAGGGCGAGGGGGTTCGCGTAGGTGAGGTCGCAGATGGGCGAGACCGTTACGCCGAAGTGGAAGAGCACCGGGATCCCGAGTTCCGCGGCTTTCTCGTACACGGGGAACAGGGCCCGGTCGCTCGCGTGGAACCGCTGGGTGGGCGGATAGAGCTTCAACCCCCTCAGCCCCCATTCCGGGAACCGGGCCACGATGCGGGCCGCATCCGGATGGAGGGGATCCGGAAGGCTCCCCCAACCGAAGAAGCGCCCGGGGTTGAGGGCGCAGAAGGCAGCCAGCTCCTCGTTCGCCTCTCCCACCGCGATGAAGAAGGCAGCCCGGACCCCGTGGGCATCCAGCTGACGCTCCCACCACGCGGCGATCTCCTCCAGGGTCTGGCCCGCGAGATCCCGCATCCGCCGCTGTCGGGCCTGGGAAGCGGCTTCCAGGGCCCGGGCACGCACCCCCGCGGCCCACCGGGTCGCCCGTTCCGCCATGCGGGGCGTCACAAGATGCACGTGCGCGTCGATGATCTCCACGCCGACCTCCCCCTACAACTTGTACCCGAACCGCCGCAGGAGATCCTTCCGCCAAGCCACCTCCGCATCGTCCTCCACGCCGAGGGGGCTGAACCCATCCATCACCCCCAGGATCCCTCGACGCTCGCCCTCCTCCGCCACCACCACCAGCAGGGGGTTTGCGGTGGCCGCGAAGATCCGCACCACCTCCGGGCAGGCCTTCACCGCGGGGAGGACGTTGATGGGGTAGTAGCCCTCGCCCAGGACGATCAGGAAGGTGTGGCCGGCGCCGATGGTGAGCACGTTGCGGACCGCCAGATCCACGAGCTGCGGGTCCGTGCCGGACCGGCGCACCAGGCGCTTGCCGCTGGCTTCCGAGAAGGCGAGCCCGAACTTGATCCCGGGCACTGCGGTCACCAGGGCCTCGTGCAGGTCCTCCACGGTCTTGATGAAGTGCGCCTGCCCGAGGATGACGTTCAACGCGTCCGGTTTCTCGATGGGGACCAGCTTGAGCTCCATGCCTCTTATTGTAGGAATTCACGGGGCTTCAGACCAGGTCACCCTCCTCCCGGAACTCGACGGACGGAGGAGCTCCTGGTATACTTTCTGCCGCATGCGGATCGCGGAGGGCGTCGAGGTCCTGTCCGTGGACGGGGTGTGGCGCGGGAACCCCATGCGGGTCCATCCCGTGCTTTTGCGGGAGGGCGATCAGATCGTCCTGGTGGACACCGCGTTTCCCGGCCAGGTGGAGGCATTGCGGCAGGCCATACGCGCCTGCGGGGTGGAGATCTCCCAGATCCGCACGGTCCTCCTCACCCACCAGGACCTGGATCACATCGGGAACGCGCCCGCCCTCGTGCGGGAGAGCGGAGCCGAGGTGTGGGCCCACCCGGAGGAGGTTCCCTACATCGAGGGTGCGCGGACGCTGCTGAAGTTCGACCCAGCGCGCCTTTCGCCGGAGCAGCGGGAGGCCCTCGACCCCGTGCTGCGGGACCGTCCCAGGGTGAAGGTGACCCGCTACCTCGTGGACGGGGAGCGCCTTCCCCTGTGTGGCGGCGTCCGGGTGGTGCACACCCCAGGGCACACACCCGGTCACCTCAGCCTGTTCTTAGAACTTCCCCGCATCCTGATCTCCGGGGACGCCCTGGTGGTGACGGACGGTCAACTCCGGGGGCCCATCCCGGAGTTCACCCCCGATCGAGCGACCGCCATGGCCTCCGTGCGCAAGCTGGCGGATCTGGAGCCGGACGTGGTGGTGTGCTACCACGGCGGGGTCTACGGCCCCGGTGCGGCCCGGCGCCTGCGCGAGCTGGCGGTCGGCGATTGACCCGGACCCTCCCCCGCTGCTTCTGCTTTCCCCCCTCACGCGGGCGTTACGGTTCTCCGGTTCTCATGGAGGCAAAGCCGAGCGGGAGGTGGCACATGCGGAGGTTGATCGCCACGGTGGCCCTCGTGGTCACGGGTGCCGTTCTGGGAGCGCAAGGAGCACCGCGCACGGGGAGTGTGATGATTCGCTACTACGGCCATGCCTTCTTCGTGATCACGGCACCGGACGGGATCCGGTTCGCCATCGACCCCTACGGCGAGATCGGCTACCCGCTCCCCCAGGTGACCGCGGAGGTGGTCCTCGTGACCCACGAGCATCGGGACCACAACAACGTGAGGCTCGTGCAGGGCGCGCGCCGCGTACTTCGGGGCCTCACCCCGGATGGCCGGAGCTGGAACCGCTTCCGCGAGCGGGTGGGCCGAACCACAGTGACCTCCATCCCCTCCTTCCACGATGACCAGGGCGGCACAAGCCCCCGCGGTCTCAACACGCTGTTCCTGCTGGAGATGGACGACCTGCGGCTTGCGCACCTGGGGGACCTGGGCCAGAGCACCCTGACGGAGGGGCAGCGGCGGGCCCTCGGTCGGCTGGACGTGCTCATGATCCCCGTGGGCGACGGCCCCTTCACCATCGGCGCGGCGGAGGCAACCCGGATCACCGAGCAGCTCCGGCCGGCGGTGGTCATCCCCATGCACTACAAGACCTCCGCGCGGCCGGACTGGCCGGGCACGGACGAGGGGCCGTTCCTCGAGGGGAAGCGGGATGTGGTGCGCGTGGGAGGGACCTACGAAATCCGCAAGGACCAGTTGCCGCCGCCCACGCGGGTGGTGGTCATGGACTGGCGGTCAGGGTCCCGGTGAGCACAGCGCTTCCTGGGCTCGATGCGGCCACCCGACCCACGCGTGGGTCGGGTGGCCGTCTCAGGGGGTGGCGGAGGCTACGTCCGGGCCGTGGCGTGGGGTGCAGGGACACGGGCAGCGAGGATCAGCTCGAGCACGAGGATGGCCGCGATCCCCCACCCCAGGATCGGAAGCACCGGCAGGCTCACGTTCCAGGCCGCGTCCAGGGCGTATACGCCGGGACCCGTGAGCGCCACGCCCAGGGCCGTGGCGGCGAGCACGAGGTTGTACTCGTAGCCGCCCCGGTCAATCCACAGCCCCCGGGGCGCGTGAACCCGCGCGATGGCGGTGGCCATCACCGCGGTAAGCAGCAGTGCACTCACGGGAACGAGCAAACCGAGCGCGAACAGGGCGCCGCCTGCAACTTCCGCGGCCCCCGCCACGAACGCCCAGAACCGGCCCGGCCGCAGGCCCAGGGACTCCAACCACTGCCCGGTGCCCCGGAGTCCTGCTCCGCCGAACCACCCTGCGAGCTTCTGGAGCCCGTGCCCGACGAAGAGGAGACCGATGACCAGACGAATCAGCAATAGCCCCAGATCCGCCTGCATCATGCCTCACCTCCCCGAGCACAGGGTGATGCCCCGCCCGGGTCCTACCCGGGCGGGGGAACCTCACGCGGCGATCTCAACAGGAATCTTCCTCGGCCGCAGCTCCTGCTCGACCGGAATCCGGATCTCCAGGATCCCATCGAGCCACTGCGCCTTCACCCCGTCCACGTCCAGGCCCTCCGGCAGGGTCACGGTGCGCTCGAAGCGGCCGTACGGGATGCCGCGCAGGAGCACGTCATCCCGCGCCACCTCCGGCGCCTTCCGCTCGCCCCGGATGGTCAGGACGTTGCCGTGGAGGAGGATCTCCACGGCCTTGGGGTCCACCCCTGCCAGATCGGCCCGGACGACGCAGTGCCCGTCCTGGAAGTACACGTCCAGGGCGGGCACAAAGCCCTCCGAACCCGGCCCTTCAAATCCGAAGACTCGGTCGAGCAGGCCGGCGAGCTCCTGCTGGATCGCCCGGAGCTCCGCGACGAGGGGGCTCCGACGTACCAGCACCGCACCTCACCTCCTTTCGATCGAATCTTCGGCCTCCGCACGGGCCGGGGATCCGCCCGGAGGCTGTCTCCGGATCCTCCCCGGAATGACCGCCTCCGGGGCAGTCCCACTTTAGACATACGGGGTGGGATTCCGGGCCTATTCCCGCTGCAGGGCCCGAAACGCGAGGCGCGCCCCAATGAGCAGCGCCGCGGAACACAGCGGTACCAGCCGCAGTCCCAGGTCCTCTCCCGGCGTGTATCCCAAGGTGAGGAGGAAGCCGCTAAGCGCCGCGGCCATGGCATTGGCCAGGTTCAGGGTTACCCCCTGGAGGGCAAAGTGCAGGGCCTCGTGTCCCCCGTCCCTTTCCGCAATCTCCCCGAGCACCGCGTTGGGGAGGGCGTAGAGACCCGCGAGGGGAAGCCCCGCGAGGGCAACGAGCCCGTACCCGTGCCACAGGGCCGGGATCCCCGGCAGGAGGCCGATGAGGGAGATGAGCGGCAGCATCGGCACCGCGAGCCCCAGCACCCGCATGAGGGCCCGGCCGGGGCCGAGCCGTCGACCCCAGGCCAGGACCACGGGAAGCCCGCAGAGGGTCGAGAGGAGCGCAAGACCCAAAACGCTCCCCACGGATTCCCGCGCCACGCCCATGAGCACCGTGGCGAGGAACACGAGAACCGGGGGGAGCAGGCTCAGTCCTACCCAGGCAAGCCCCAGAATCAACAGGTACACCCGAAGGTCCCGCCGACCGAGGACCGCGGCGAGGGCCCGCACGAACGGCTCGGAGTGCCCGCGCCCCTCCTCCCGCACCGCGAGGCCCGCGACCCATAGGAGGAGCACCGCCGCCCCCGCGAAGATCCCGCCCAGGGCGGGGAAGCCGAACGCGTGCACAAGCCAGGCGGAGAGGGTGTAGGCGAAACCGGTTCCCACCACGTTTCCCGCCGCCTGCGCCACCGCGGCGGACACCCGTCCGGTCCCCTCGAACTCCGTCAGCAAGGCCAGGTAAGGGTTCACCACCAGGGAGAACAGGAAAAAGAAGGCGCACAGGAGTGCCGCCAGGTACGCGAACCGGTGCGCGGCGGGCGGCACCCACACCAGTGCGAAGGCCAGGGCCAGGAGCGGCGCCCCGCCGATGACGAACGGCCGTCGGCGGCCCCAAGGGGATCGGAACCGGTCGCTCCAGGAAGCTACGAGCGGCTCCGCCACCGCGTTCGTAAGCCGGCCCAGGGCGAGGGCCAGCCCCACCTGCTCCGGAGGCAGCAGGCGGTCTGCTGTGGGCGGCGCGTAAAAGGGGTAGACCCAGAGCACCAGGGTCTGGATCAGCAGGGACGCCCCGAGACCTCCCAGGGCGTACCGTTCAGGTCGCGCCCGCTCCGCCACGCGGGTTCAGCCTGCGGTGAACACGGGGAGCCGTTCCAGGTGGATGAGCTCCGGGTCGTGGTATGCATCCCCCTCCAGCAGGACCGCGGCCTTCGCGGAGATGCGGGCCCCGAGCCGCTCCATGAGGGCCGCCGCGGCCCGGAAGGTCCCGCCCGTGCTCACCACGTCGTCCACCACCGCCACCCGCTTCCCACGCACCACCTCCGCGTCGAGGCCGTTGAGCACGAGGGTATAGGCTTCGGGCTCCATGATGGACCGGGCCTCCACCGTCACGGGGTTGCGCATGTACCGTTTGACCGTCCGTCGGCACACCACGTACGGGAAGAACTGCCCGTGCCGGGGCTCCGAGAGGTAGGTGGAGATCATGTGGGCGAGGGCCGCGGACTTCATGGCCAGGGCCACCAGGACCTCGAACTCGCACTGCCGCAGCTCCGCCGCGAGCGCCCGGGCGCACGCATTGGTGAGCTCCACGTCCCCCACCATCCGGAAGAACGGCACCCACACGCCGGGGCGCACCTCCTCCACGGGCAGCAACCTCCGGACCCCCGCCACCCGGAGCTCGTAATGGGTTTGACCCTCGTAGCGCATAGTCTTCCCTCGGGAGCGAGAGCGTGAGGTGTGTTGTTATCTGCTAATGCTAGCACTTCACGCTTTCCCTGTCAGCCCCCACGGGCGGCGGAGTGCAAGCCCTGGGTCGCGGAGGACCCGGCCCGGCTCCCGAGCGGTCGGCGGCACGAAATCGACCAAGAGGGAGAGCCTCATCGCGGCTCCGGCGGGACCCAGGCACGAGGGGCCGTGGCGCGAATCACGTAGGCCCTCCGAAGCCCCGCAGATCTGCCCGGCCGACTCTCACCTGGGCAGGATCTGGCCCCGGATCTCCCCTCCCGGATGGGCCACGGTGTGCACGTTGACGTACGCGTTGAGGTTGCGGATCTCCGCGAGGAGCGCGGCGAGGGGTCGGCCCGCGAGGGGTCCGGTGAGGCTTGCGGCCGTGATGGTGCCGCTGCTCAGCTCGCCCTCGAACCGGCCCGGGATCAGGCGGGGCGGCGGGGCGGAGGGGTAAAGCCACACCACGATGGGCCCGTTGCTGCCCGGCGGAGCCAGGTGGATGTGGGCCATCTGCACGTTCACCGACCGTGAGAGGACCAGGCGGAAGGCGATGCTGTTGCCGTCCGGCGCCACCACGAAGGTGGCCACCCCCGTGGCCTTCGTCTCCACGGCGGGCACTTGCTCCCGCCCCCACAGGTGCGCCACGAACTCCACGGGCGCTTGGGCCCGACCGGGCTCTCCCCCGAGCAGGGCCAGGACCCCCGCCGTCACCCCCAGAAACCGGATCCACCTCGCGCCGCTCATCCTCCCCCTCCCTGGGAACTCCGGGGTCACTTTACAGGACTCGGATCACGGGATTGTCACGGCTTAAAATGGAAAGCAAAAGCCATGGAGATTCCGCCCGGAACGCAACTCGTGGCCCTGCTGGGCGACCCCGTGGCCCACAGCCTCTCGCCCCGGATGCACGCCGCGGCCTTCGCGGCCCTGGGGCTGCGGTGGGCGTACGTGGCCCTGCGGGTTCTCCCCTCGGACCTGCCGGAGGCGGTGCGGGGGCTACGGGCTTTGGGATTTGCGGGGGCCAACATCACCGTCCCCCACAAGGAGGCGGCCGTGCAGCTCGTGGACCGGCTGGACGAGGTGGCCCGGGCGTGCGGGGCCGTCAACACCATCGTCTTCGGGGAGGGCCGGCGGACGTACGGCTACAACACGGACGTGACAGGCGTGCGCCGCACCCTGGAGCACGTGGGCTTCCGGGCCGCGGGAAGCCGGGCCGCGGTGCTGGGGGCCGGTGGATCGGCCCGGGCGGTGTGCGTGGCCCTGGCCCAGGAGGGCGTGGCGGAGGTCCTCCTCTTCGCCCGGCGGGTGGAGCGGGCGGAGTTCCTGGCCGGGCAGATGAGCACGCTCTTTCCGCGGGTGCGCTTTGCGGCCCACCCGCTCGAGCCCGGCGCCCTGCGGGCTCACCTGGGGGAAGCCGACCTTCTCGTGAACGCCACGCCCGTGGGCATGCACCCGGACCGGGACGGGAGTCCCGTCTCTTCCCCGGAGTTCCTGCACCCCCGCATGGCGGTGTTCGATCTCGTGTATAACCCCCCCCGCACGCGCCTGTTGCAGCTCGCGCGGCAGGTCGGAGCCCGGACCATCGGAGGCCTCCTGATGCTGGCCTACCAGGGTGCGGCGAGCTTCGAGCTGTGGACCGGAAAGCCCGCGCCGGTGGAGGTCATGCTGCGGGCCATCGGCGCCCCGGTGGAGGGATAGCCCGTGGCGCTGCGTCTGGTGACCGCGGGGGAGTCGCACGGCCGGGGGCTCGTGGCGGTGGTGGAGGGGCTCCCCGCGGGGCTCCCGGTGGACGTGTCGGCCATCGACCACCAGCTGGCGCGACGACAGGCCGGTTACGGCCGGGGCGGCCGGATGCAGATCGAGCACGACCGGGCGGAGATCCTCTCCGGGGTGCTGGACGGCCACACCATCGGCGCGCCGGTGGCCGTCCTCGTGTGGAACCGGGACTGGCGGGCCCAGGAAAACCCCATCACCCGTCCCCGGCCGGGTCACGCGGACCTCGTGGGTGCTCTGAAGTACGGATTCGACGATGTCCGGTACGCGCTCGAGCGCGCGAGCGCCCGGGAGACCGCGGCCCGGGTGGCAGGCGGCACCCTGGCCCGCCTGTTGCTGGAGCAGTTCGGAATTCGGGTCTTCAGCCACGTGATCTCCCTGGGCGAGGTCACCGTGCGGCACCTCCCGGATTCCTGGGAGGCCATCGCGCAGGCCGCGGAGACCAGTGAGGTGCGGTGCGCGGATGCGGAGGCCGCCGCCCGCATGCGGGAGGTGATTGACGAAGCGCGGGCCCGGGGGGACACCCTGGGCGGGGTCGTGGAGATCGTGGCCCTCGGGGTACCGCCGGGCCTGGGATCCTACGTGCACTGGGATCGGAGGCTCGATGGCCGCCTCGCGCAGGCGGTGATGAGCGTGCAGGCCATCAAGGGGGTTGCCATCGGCGACGCGTTTGCCGTCGCGGCCACTCCGGGCTCCCTGGCCCACGACGAAATCCACTACGACCCAGACCGCGGGTTCTACCGGGAGACGAACCGGGCCGGGGGACTTGAAGCAGGGGTCACGAACGGCATGCCCCTCGTGGTACGGGCAGCCATGAAACCCCTCGCCACCCTGCGCTCACCCCTCCACTCCGTGGACCTGCGCACCCTGGAGCCAAGCCCCGGGGCCGTGGTCCGCTCCGACGTCACCACGGTGCCCGCGGCCGGGGTGGTGTGCGAGGCCATGGTGTGCCTGGTGCTCGCGGACGCCCTCTGTGAGAAGTTCGGCCAGGATACCCTCCAGGAGATGCGGGAGGCCTACGACCGCTACCTCCGCCGCATCCGCTGGAGCCCCCGGTAGCCCATGCGGAACATCGCCCTCATCGGGTTCATGGGAAGCGGGAAGACCAGCGTGGGTCGGGAGCTCGCGCGCCGCCTGGGGTGGCCGTTCGTGGACACGGACGAGCTCGTGGAACGGCGGACAGGACGCTCTGTCCCGGAGATCTTTGTGCAGGACGGGGAGGCCGCCTTCCGGGCCCTGGAGCGGGAGGCGGTGCGGGAGGCGGCGCGTATGCGGCCCGCGGTCATCGCCTGCGGAGGCGGGGTGCCGATGGACTCCGCGAACGTACGGGAGCTGCGCCGCACCTGCCGCCTCGTGCTCCTGGAGGCCGATCTCGAGACGGTCCTGGCCCGGGTGGGAGGCGGCGAGCACCGGCCGCTCCTGCACGGAGATCCGGAGGGTCGGGCACGGCAGTTGCTCCTCGAGCGCGCGCCCCGCTACCGGGAGGTGGCGGATCTGGTGGTGGACACCTCGGGCCTTACGGTGACCGTGGCCGCGGAACGCATCCTCGAAGGGATTGCGAACCAGGAGCGCCACACCCTGGAGGTCGTCCTCCCGGACCATCGCTATCCCGTCCACGTGGGAGACGGGATCCTGCCGCTCGTGGCCCTGGACCTGCTTCGGACCGGGGTGCGCCGGGCGGCCCTCGTGACCCACCCCCATCTCTTGCGGCGCTACGGCGAGGGGCTCGTGGCGTCCCTCCGGGCCTGGGGGATGGAGCTATACCCGGTTCCCGTGCCCTCCGGGGAGCGCAGCAAGACCCTCTCCGCCGCCCGCCGGGTGTACGAGGCCATGGCCGCCGCCCGGCTGGACCGGGCCTCCGGCCTCCTCGCCTTGGGCGGAGGGGTGGTGGGGGACCTCGGGGGGTTCGTGGCCGCCACGTACATGCGCGGGATTCCGCTTTTCCTCCTCCCCACCACCCTCCTCGCGCAGGTGGACGCCAGCATCGGCGGGAAGACCGCCCTGAACCTCACCGCCCGAAACCTCATCGGGGCGTTCTGGCAACCCGTGGCGGTGCTGTCGGACGTGGCCACGCTGCGCTCCCTTCCCCGACGGGAGCTGCGGGCAGGTTTGGCGGAGGCCATCAAGCACGCGGCCATCGCGGACGGGGAACTTTTCGCGTGGCTGGAGGGACATCTGCCGGAAGTCCTCCGGCGGAATCCGGAAACCCTGGCGGAGCTCGTGACCCGCAACGTGGCCATCAAGGCCCGGTTCGTCACCGCGGATGAGCGGGAGACGGCCGGGGCCCGGGAGGCCCTCAACTTCGGACACACGGTGGCCCACGCCCTGGAGGCCGCCCTGGAGTACCGGATCTCCCACGGGGAGGCGGTGGCCCAGGGCATGGTGGTGGAAGCACGGCTTGCGGTGCGGCTCGGTCTGCTCGGGGACGAAGAAGCGGCCCGGCTGGAAGCGCTCATCGCGCGGGTCGGTTTACCGACCCGCCTGCCGCCCATCGCCGTCGACGACCTCCTGGACCGGATGTTCCTGGACAAGAAGGTGCGGCACGGCCGGCTGCGGTTCGCGCTTCTCGAGGGCATCGGCCGGGTGCGGACGGGGGTAGCCGTGGAGCCCGAACTCGTGCGGGAGACCCTCCAGGAGCTCCGGAGATGAAAATCCTCGTGCTCTCGGGGCCGAACCTGAACCTGCTTGGGGAGCGGGAGCCGGAGGTCTACGGGGCCACGCCCCTCGCGGAAATCCACGAGCGGGTGCGCCGGCGGGCGGAGGAGTTGGGGGTGGAGGTGCAATTTCTGCAGTCCAACCACGAGGGAGAACTCCTCGACGCCCTCCACGCGGCCCGGAGGGACTGCGCCGCGGTGGTTCTGAATCCCGGAGCCTTTGCCCACACCTCCGTGGCCCTCCGGGACGCCATCGCAGCCCTCCGGATCCCCGTGGTCGAAGTTCACCTCACGAACGTCTACGCGCGGCAGGCCGAACCCTTCCGCCGGCGGCTGGTGCTGGCTCCCGTGGTCCGGGGGGTCATCATGGGGTTCGGGCCGGAGAGCTACATCCTGGGACTGGAGGCGGCGGTGCGGCTTGCGCGCGAACAGGAGGGAAGCCGGTGATGGTGCGAGGGATCCGCGGGGCCATCCGGGTGGAAGCCAACACCGCGGAAGCCATCCTCGATGCGTCCCGTCGGTTGCTCCAGGAGATGATCCGAGCCAACGCGGTCGCGCCGGAGGACATCGCCGCGGTGATCTTCACCTGTACCCCGGACCTCAACGCCACCTTCCCCGCGGAGGCCGCGCGCGGCCTGGGGTGGAACCGGGTGCCGCTGCTGTGCGCCCAGGAGATGGGCGTGCCCGGGGCCATGACCCGGGTATTGCGGGTTCTCATGCTGGTCAACACCACCCTTGCCCAAGAGGAGATCATTCACGTCTACCTGGGAGAGGCCGAGAATCTGCGGCCCGACCTCAACAGCGCCCAGTGATGTCCGAGCTCGTGATCCGCCCCGCCCGTCCGCGCGGCCGCCTCCGACCGCCCCCCGACAAGTCCATCTCCCACCGGGCGGCCCTCCTGGGCGCCATCGCTTCCGGCACCACCAGGGCCCGGAGGTTTCTCGTGGCCGCGGACACCCTGTCCACCGTGCATTGCCTGCGGGCCCTCGGGGTAGAAGCAGAACTGCAAGGGGACACCCTCACCGTGCGCGGGCGCGGGATTCGGGGGTTTCGGCCGCCTGAAGGCGTTCTGGATGTGGGCAACTCCGGCACCACCATCCGCCTGCTGTGCGGGCTTCTGGCGCAGCACGCCTTTGAGGCCACCCTCGACGGAGACGACTCCATCCGCCGCCGGCCCATGGACCGGGTGATCCAACCCCTCCGGGAGATGGGCGCGTGGTTCGAGGCGCGGATGGACCGGTTTGTCCCCCTCCGGGTGAGGGGCGGAGCGTTGCGGCCCATCCGGTACTCCCTCCCCGTGGCCAGCGCCCAGGTCAAATCGGCCATCCTGCTTGCAGGCCTTGCCGCGGAGGGGAAGACCACGGTCATCGAGCCCCAGGCCTCCCGGGATCACACGGAGCGCCTGCTGGGGGCCATGGGCGTACCCGTGGAGGAAGACGGACAAGGGGTCTCGGTGGTGGGCCCTGCCCAGCCCCGGGCCGTGGAGCTGGCCGTGCCTGGAGACCTCTCCTCCGCGGCCTTCTTCCTGGTGGCGGCCGCGGCCCGGCCCGGCTCCGAGCTCGTCGTGGAGGATGTGGGCCTCAATCCCACCCGCACCGGGATCCTGGAGGTCCTGCGCGCCATGGGCGCGCACCTGGGGATCACCGACCTGCGGGAGGAGGGAGGAGAGCCCGTGGGGACCGTGGTGGTGCGGGGAGGCGAGCTGCAGGGCGTCGAGATCCGGGGCGAGATCATCCCCCGGCTCATTGACGAGATTCCGGCCCTCGCGGTGGCCGCGGCGGTGGCGGAGGGAGAGACGGTGATCCGGGATGCCGCGGAGCTGCGGGTGAAGGAATCCGACCGCATCCGCGCTCTCGTCTCTAACCTGCGGGCCGTGGGCGTCCACGCGGAAGAGCTCCCGGACGGTCTTCGCATCCGTGGGAGTCGGATCCGGGGCGGCGTGGTGGACTCCTTCGGGGACCACCGCATCGCCATGGCCTTCGCGGTGGCGGGCCTCCTCTCCGAGGAAGGGGTCGTCGTCCGGGACACCGCCTGCATCGCCACCAGCTTCCCCGAATTCGGGCGGGTGCTGAGGTCCCTGTGCGGGAGGTGAGGGAAGGCCGCGTCCCGGCAGGAGGCGTACCGGTCCGGTTCCTGGAGGCCGGCTCGGGTCCGCCCGTCGTCCTCCTGCACGGGGCGGACGTGGGGAGCGCAGACCTCACCTGGCGGCCTACCGTCCCTGTCCTCGCCGAACGCTTCCACGTGATCGCCCCGGACCTCCCCGGCCACGGTCACACCCCGCCGCTTCCTCGTCCGCCTGCCACCGAGGCTTACGTCCGGTGGCTTGGGGCCTTCGTGGATGTCCTGAGACTGGACCGGTTCTCCCTCGTGGGGCTCTCCCTGGGCGGCGCCGTCTCCCTCGGGTTCGCGCTGCAAAACCCGGATCGGGTGAGCCGGCTCGTGCTGGTGGCCAGTTACGGTCTCATGCGTCGGGTGCCCCTCCACGCCCTCGCCCACCGCCTCGTGCGTATCCCACCCCTCCCCTCCCTCCTCGCCCGCCTGCGGTCCTCCGCTCACCCCTTCCCTCTCCGCATCGCCCTCCGGTGGATCGTGGGAGACCCGCGGACCCTCACTCCGGATCTTCTGCAGGAGGTCGCCGGGGCGGTTCGGGCGCGGGGGCGAAAGAACCTGTTTTACGCGTGGCTCGCCACGGAGCTGAACCGGAAGACCGTGCGCACCTGTTACCTGGACCGGCTGCCCGAACTCCGCGCTCCCACCCTCCTCCTCCACGGCGACCGGGACCGGCTGGTGCCGGTGGGATGGGCCCGGGAGGCGGCCCGCCGGATCCCCCACGCACGCCTCGTGGTCTTCCCGGGGTGCGGGCACTGGGTGCCCCGGGAGCGACCGGAGGAATTCCACCGGGAGCTCCTGGCGTTTTTAGCAGACCAAAACGGGGCAGGAAGGCGGGAGAGCTCCCTCAGAGCCTGAATCCGATGCCCCCGTCCACTCAGGAATCCCTCTTCGAGGACCGGCCTCCGGCCCGCCCGATCCGGTTGGGGCGGGCTGAGGTCTACGTGGGTACGTGCTCCTGGGCCGACCCCCACTTCGTGCGGGAAGGTGACTTCTACCCCCGCAGGGTGCGTGCCAAGCCGGATCTCCGGTTGCGGTACTACGCCTCCGTGTTCCCCACCGTGGAACTGGACGCCACCCACTACGCCCTGCTCCCCCCGGACCTCGCCCGCCGCTACGCCCAGTGGACCCCGGAAGGGTTCTTGCTGCACGTGAAGGCCTTCGGGCTCCTGACCGGCCACGACGTGGATCCCCGACGGCTTCCGCCCCACATCCGGACCTTTCTCCCCGAAGAGATCCTCCGCAAGCCCCGGGTGGGCCGGGAGGAGGTTCCGGAGGAAGCCCAGACCCTGTGCTGGGAAGCGTTTCTGGAGTTCCTGCGGGTCCTGCGGGAAGATGGTCGGCTCGGATACGTGCTCTTCCAGTTCCCTCGATGGACGACCTTCTCCGCGAGGGCCCTACAGGAGCTGGAGCACATCCGGGCCGTGCTGCCGGGGTACCGGGTGGCGGTGGAGTTCCGGCACCGCTCCTGGCTGGCCCCCCAAAACCGCGAGAAAACCCTGGATGCCCTTCGATCTCTGGACCTTATCTACACGGTGCCGGACGAGCCGCAGCTCCCCTGGACCGTGCCGCCGGAGGTGGCGGTGACCTCCAACTGGTCCGTGGTGCGGTTCCACGGCCGTAACGCCGCGGCCTGGAGCCGACGAGGAGCCACGACCCTGGAGGTCTACGACTATCTCTACTCCGAGGAGGAGCTGTGGCCGTGGGCCCGGAAGGTTCGATCCCTCGCCCGGGAGGTGGACCGCTTGTTTCTCATGTTCAACAACCACGTGCGGGGCAGCAGCGCCAAGAACGCCCGGATGCTCCTGGGGCTTTTGCAGGAACCGTGAACCGGTCCCACCTCGGCCGCGTACACTGGAAGGGAAACCCTTCGGAGGGGACGTCATGGGGAAGCGCACGGCTGTCGTCCTGGTCCTGTGTCTTGCCCTCGCCGCGGGGGGGACGCTCGCCTACGCCCAGGACATCATCTCCCTCGTCAAGGTCATCGGGATCGGGGCCGCGGTGCGGATGTTCGGCCCGCAGATCAACGACTTCATCAACAACCTCCTGCTCTCCCGGGACGCCGCCACGCGTCAGACCACGAAGGTGGTCCCCATCCTCAGCGTCTCCATCGGCATCAACAACCCGGGCCGGGCCGCCATCGGCGCCGCTCAGGTGGCGGGGCCGGCCGCCGCGGTCCAGCGGGTGCAGGCGGTGGCCGCCCTGGACGCCAACTACCGGGGGGTGTTCCAGATCCGGGCCCTCATCCCTGTGGATAGCCTGGAGCCCTGGCGGAGCCTCCGGCGGGTGGTGGGGGTAGGCGTCTCCGCCATCATCGACATCCAGATCTAGGGCGGTGGAGCGGGCGCTGCCGGGCCTCCCGGACGTCCAGGACGCGGCCCGCCGGATCGAGGGGTGGGTGGTACGTACACCGGTTGTGCGTCCGTGGGCCGCGGAGTTCCCGCTCTTCCTCAAGCTGGAATCCCTGCAGGTCACGGGGTCCTTCAAGCCGCGGGGGGCATTCAACCACATCCTCCGGAACTCAGAAGCGTGCGCGGGCGGGGTGATTACCGCCAGCAGCGGAAACCACGGGCAGGCGGTGGCATATGCGGCCCGGAAGCTGGGGTTGCGGTGCGTGGTGGTGGTCCCCGAAGACGTGGTGGCTGCCAAGCTGCACGTGATGGAGCGCTTGGGGGCCGAGGTGATCCGGTGCGGCCACACCACCGCGGAGCGCATCGGTCTCGCCCTGCGGCTCGCGGAGGAACGGGGTCTGCACTACGTCCCGCCCTTCGACGATCCCGAGGTGATCGCGGGCCAGGGGACGATCGGGCTGGAGATCCTGGACCAGTGCCCGGAGGTCAGGACGGTGTACGTGCCCTGCGGTGGCGGTGGCCTCATCTCCGGGATCGCGGTGGCGATAAAGGCCCTGAACCCCGAGGTGCGCCTTGTGGGGGTGGAGCCCGAAGGGGCAGCCTGCTTTTTTGCCTCCTGGCGGGCCGGAAGACGGGTGCAGCTGGGGCGGGCGGAGACAGTGGCCGACGGGCTTCGGGCCGTGGAGCCCGGGCAGCTCCCGTGGGAGATCGCCTCCCGGCTCGTGGACGCCTTTACCACGGTCACCGAGCCCGAGATCCTCTCCGCCATGCGCTGGCTGCTGCTGGAAGCAAAGGTTGTGGCGGAACCCTCTGGCGCGGTCTCCGTGGCCGCGGCCCTCCGGGAGGCCCCCCAGAACCCCTCCGCAGCCGTGGTGAGCGGCGGGAACCTAGAGCCTGTCCTGCTCTCTTCCCTCCTGACCCCTTAAGGCACACATCTGTTCGCGTACCGGCGTACGCCCAGATTCTCCGGCTCATTTTCAGGCTTGACATGCGAATATATGTTCGCTATCCTCTCGGGCAGGAGGTGCCTATGAAGACCCTCAGCCGGCGCCAGCGGGAGGTTCTGGAGTTCGTGACCAGGTGCATCCGGGAGCGGGGAGTGGTCCCGTCTGTGCGGGAGGTGGCCGAGCACCTGGGGCTGCGGTCCTCCGCCACGGCCCAGCGCCACCTCCGGGCCCTGGTGGAGAAGGGCTACCTGCGCAGGATCCCCCGCCGGATGCGAGGCCTGGAACTCGTACACCCGGGAGGCGTCCGCGAGGTGGTTCACCTGCCCCTCCTGGGCCGGGTGGCCGCGGGCCGGGGAGCCGTGGCGGAGGAGGTCGTCGAGGAGTTCCTCCCCGTGCCGAGGCATCTCGGCTGGCAGGAGGGATGCTTCCTCCTCCGGGTTCGGGGGGACAGCATGGTCGGGGCCGGGATCTTCGAGGGAGATCTCGTGGTCGTGCGCCGTCAGCAGACTGCCCTCCCCGGAGACCTCGTGGTGGCCCTGGTGGGAGAAGAGGCCACGGTGAAGCGGCTCGGAAACGAGGCCGGGCAGTTCGTCCTCTACGCGGAGAACCCCGCCTACCCTCCCATCCGGGAAGCCTTCCAGATCGTGGGCAAGGTGGTGGGGCTGCTGCGGCGGTACCCGGAGGTGCGGTCATGACGGCACCGGTTCGGAGCGTCCGGCGTGGCCTCGACCTGTGGTCCCTGTGGTGCGACGACCGCCGCGGCGTGAGGTTCAAGGTGGGCTTAATCGGCCTGCTGTTCGCCCTTGGACTCCTGCTGGAGAGGTGGCTGTGAGGAGATGGAGGCATACCGGGTGCATGTGCTCGTGAGCGCCGCAGAGCGAGAGGGCCGGTTCGCCTACGGCATCGTGATCCGCTCGGGCCGGGGCCGCGTCCTGCGCCAGCTGGGCCGCGCGGTAGAAGGCGACGACGTGCGCGGGGTGCTGCTGCGGGCCGTGCTGCGGGCCCTGTGGATCGCCCGCCGCTACGGCCGCACGATCCGCGTGGCCCTGGATCACCCGGAGGTGGTGCGGTGGCTATCGCACGCGGAGGAGGTCGCCCCTCAGTTCCTGGGCACCTACCTCCAGATCCGCGCCCTCGTGCACACCTACCGCCGGGTGGACGTGGGAGTTGCGAGCGAGGAAGAGCGGAGCCGTAGTCAGCGGGTCGCCCGCCACTTCCTGGGAGAGCCCACCCGCCCCGCGGATTCTCCCCTCTGGACCGGTTCCTGCGCCTCCATCGCGTAAGGGACCAGCCGATCCGTCACCGTCGTCGACCCCCTGTGGCGTCGCCCGTACGCCCGGCGCCTCCCGACCGCGTTTGGGAGACCGGGCAGGCCTACCCCTAGGCCTCCTCGAGCCGGCACCCCGCGGGACAGGTCCTCCGGGACCCTGGCCGCCTGTTGGGGCAAACCCCGGAAGCGTTTCCTACTGTGGTTGGGAACCCCTTCCGATGCTGAGCCGGAGGCCCCCGCCTAGGTTGGTGTTGATGGGTACGTGGCACCGGGTTTGCTTAACCCGATCCCGGGAACTTAAACCCGGGCACGGGTCCTGCCCCGCTGAAGCAGGTTCGGGGTGCGCCGGGCAGGAACCTGAGGCGCCGCGGCGTATGGGGGAGGCAGAAGGACGGCGGTACGATGCGCCTTGCAATTCGTCTCCATCCGGAAGTGGCCGGCACCCGGCTCCCCGTACACTACAACGAGTACGTCCAGGCCCTGATCTACACCCACCTCGACCAGCACTTGGCCCGGACCCTGCACGAGGAGGGTATTGCCGAGGGCAAGCGTCACCTGAAGCTCTTCACCTTCTCGCGCCTGCTGGGGCCGTGTCGGGTGCGGGGAGGTTGGCTTGAGCCGCTGGGCTCCCTGCGTCTCGTGGTGGCCTCCCCCATGATTCCCTTCCTGGAGTCCTTTGCCTTCCACCTCGTCACCAACTCCGACCTGCGCCTGGGCCCGGCCCGCTTTACCGTGGAGGCCGTGGAGGTAGAGCTCCAGCAACCCTACCGGCGCCCCGTGCTGCTGCGGGCTCTCTCGCCCATCGTGGTCTACAGCACCCTCCAGACCGCCGACGGCCGCAAGAAGACCTACTACTACGCGCCCCAGGAGCCCGAGTTCGAGCGCCTGGTGCTTTCAAACCTCCGCCGCAAGGTGCGCGCTTGGACCGGGGAGGACCTCCCCGAAGACGGCGCCTCCTTCCGGCCCGTGCGGGTCGATGCCCGGAACCAGCACATCGTGCTCTACAAGGGCACCGTGATCAAGGGCTGGACTGGGGTCTACGAACTCTCCGCCCCCGAACCCTACTTCCGCATGGCTTTGGATGCAGGGCTTGGGTCCAAGAACAGCCAGGGGTTTGGGTGCGTGGAGGTGTGGGAGCCGGCGGAGCGAAGGCGCCGATCGTGAGCTCGCAGGAGGTCCAAGATGAACCCTCAGCAGTTGCTCCAGGCGTTCCGGGAGGAATTCGCCGAGCTTCTCCTCCGTGCGGACTACCTCCTTGCAGACACCCGCATCCCCTGGGTATCCCTCTACGACCACCTAGCGCTCACGGCCGGATTTGCGGCCGCCTTCGCCGAGGAGCTCCTGCGGCGCGGGAGGGCTCCGGCGGAAGTGTGTAGGGAGGATCTGCCGGCTTCTGAACTGCGTGTGCTTGCCTGCCTCTGTGGTCTCTTACACGATCTGGGGAAAGCCCGCACCGGCGAGACCGAATACCGCTTTCACGTCCGGCGGGGTGTAGAGTACGCCCGGGAGTGGCTTGGCGCGAAAGGAGTGGAGGACCACCTCCTCGAGATCATCCTGGGTGCAGTTGCACGCCACCATCTACGAGACGGGCCACAGACGGTTCTGGAGAAGCTGGTCTGCTTGGCTGATAGCTACGCATCTGCCGGCGACCGCCCTGAACTTGCTCGGGCCCGCACGGCCGGCGAATTCCAGAGGCTTGCGGAAGAAACGCTCAGGCTGGAGCAAGAACTCTTCGGTCCTGACAAGCCTGTCTGCCTCCTCCTGGGCGATGCCGACGCCATCAAAGGCTATGTGTACGAAACGAGCGCGCTCCCCGAGATCCGGGGCGCAAGCGAAATCTTCCAGGAACTGGAGGAGAAAGTCCGCACGCTGTTTGCGGAACGGCTCTGCGAGGAAGCCCTCATCTACTGCGGTGGAGGGGGATTCCTTGCCGTCGTGCCCGCCAGCCAGGCTCAAGAGCTCAAGCGGGAGATCGAGCGGCTCTATCGGGAGAAAACCACCATTGCCACCATCACGGTGGTCTCCTCCGACCCCATCGGGTATGCCGACATCGGGCGGGGGCTTGCACCCTACGACAACGCCCAAGTGCAAGCACTTCCCGGAAGCGGCGTTGCTGCCGACCTGCTCTTCAGCCACTTCGAGGCGCTGCTCAAGGACCGCACCAAGCGCAAGAACTTCGGCGAACTAGTCTCCGGGCTCACAGGCAGGCTCCAGCAAGAGAAGCGGGCAAAGCTCACGGCTCCGTTTCTAGAGACCCTGTCCGTCCATCGGCGGTGCGAATCCTGCGGCAAGCGGGCGGCAGAAACACACGACGAAGTTCGGGATGAGTGGATTTGTGTGATCTGCCAGCAGAAGCGAGCAAAAGGCAGGCAGGAGCGCTGGCGGTCTCGTAGGGAGTTCGTCGATTGGGCTCAAGAGCGCGGGATCAGCGTTTCTGGAAAATCCCCGGCGGATCTGGACACCCTGGCTGGCTCAGATGGGCGGATCGCTCTGCTCTACGCCGATGGCAACAACATGGGCGATCTGCTGCAACTGATGCCCTCGCCCGCTTCGTACCGGCACTTCTCCCGGGTGCTGGAGCGCGCCACTCAGGATGCGCTCTTCTCGGCGATTGTGTCTGTATTCGGCGAGAAGCAGCTGGCGGACTCAAACAAGCCCTTGCCCTTTGAGATCATCGCCCTGGGCGGGGATGACATCGTGGTCATCGTGCCTGCGCGCTATGGCTGGGCGCTGGCGCTCCATGTGCTCCATGAGTTTGCGCGTCATCCTGGCATTCAGGAGCTGGAAGGTGAGGTCAGGGAACGGCTCAAGGATGCCCTGCGCCGACCGGTGGTGCTGAGCCTTTCTGCTGGACTGGCCATCGCCGATGTGAAATACCCGGTGAGCTTCCTCTTCGGGCTCGCCGAAGGGCTGCTCAAAGAGGCCAAGCGACTGGCGCGGGAAACCCGGACAAGCACGCTCTGCCATCTCTGGCTACGGGCGCCAGTTCTTTCCGAAAGCGCAAAGGACATGCTCGAAGCGCTTTACAAACGCCCCGAGGAGCAGAGACAGAGATGGCTCACTGCGCGCCCCTACACGCTGGAGCAGGCCCGGCGTTTGACCCAGATCGCCCAGCAGCTGGCAGATGTCCCTGCTGCCCAACGGCGCACGCTGGCGGAAGCGCTCGAGAAGGGGGTTCATGTGTCGCTCAACTACGCCCTCTACTACGCCCTCTACCAGGCGGCGCGAGACCGGGAGTCGGTCCGGCAGCAGCTGCAGCACGCCTTCCAGCAGCTGGGCACCCTTCTGAACAGCAGCCCCAACGCGCAGGGAATGTGGTTCTGGCGCCAGGAGCAGAACGCTGAGTGGCGCACCTCTCTTCTGGATGCGCTCGAACTCATTGAACTGGACGCCCACGGGTATCCCATCCCGGAGGTTGCCCATGAGCGCACGGCTTGAAGTCAGGCTCACGTTCCGCCTGCACTCTGGCATCCACGTGACTGGGGAGCAGGCGCAGCTCTGGACCGATAAAGCCCTGGTCCGGAGCTGGAAGGACCCTGGGCACCCAGTTCTGCCAGCCACCACACTCAAGGGCTGGCTGCGGGAGAGCGCTGAGCGGCTGCTTCGGGGATTGGGGCAACCGGCGTGCGATGGCTCCCGTCCCGGAGCAATGTGTGGGTTGTGCTTGGTCTGCGAGCTTTTTGGGGCGCCCCGCAGGCGCTCTACCTTGCGCTTTTCGGATGCAGTACTTGCGGAGAGCAGAACAGACGTGCGCATGAACGTCTCGCTCAGCCGACACCGCAAGACGGCCTATGAAGAGCGGCTCTTCTCCACCGAGGTCGCCTGGCAGAAGGAGCTTACGGCACACATCGAGGGCTGGTTCGGTTCGCGAGCAGAAGCCCAACAGGCGGCTGCCCTCTTGTATGTAGCGGCAAGAGCTGGCTTTGCCATCGGTGCGGCGCGCTCCCGAGGGCTGGGCTGGCTGAAGCTTAAGGCGTTTACGGCGAGCGTGGACGGTAAGGAGCTTTCCGATGAGGACCTTGTTGCGCAGAGCAAAGCCCTCGTATCCCAGACGGAGAGCCGAGCATGATGGAATACTTTTTCTGCCTCACACCGGAAAAGCCTCTACGCACAGGCACCCTCAAGACCCGAGGGGACTATCTGGACACACGGGACTACCTGCCCGGCAGCGTCCTACGGGGCGCCTTGGCCGAGTGGCTCAGACTCCAGGGCAAAGAAAGCCAGATCGTCCCGACGGTGCAGAAGGTGCGCTTTGGGAATTTCTTCCCCAGCGTCTCGGAGTCCGTGTGGGTGTTGCCCTTCCCCATGACGGCGCTGGAGTGCAAGCTTCACGGGGGCTTCCGGCGTATCCCCAAGGGAACGCAGGAAAAACCCGGGCACGGCATCCGGGATAGCCTTCTGATTGCG
Organism: Armatimonadota bacterium; assembly: GCA_031460175.1. Taxonomy (NCBI): domain Bacteria; kingdom Bacillati; phylum Candidatus Sysuimicrobiota; class Candidatus Sysuimicrobiia; order Candidatus Sysuimicrobiales; family Candidatus Sysuimicrobiaceae; genus Candidatus Sysuimicrobium; species Candidatus Sysuimicrobium tengchongense. Next base: position 192,132 of record JAVKGW010000005.1, read on the forward strand.
CTGGCGTATTCAGAACTGGAGCGGCAGGGAGCCCGCTTCCCTGTGCCTATGCTCCTGCGTTGCACTCATGAAGCTGCTGGGCAGCGATGCGGCGGTCGCATGGAGCGAGTGAGTGGGAGCGGGTTTTATGCGGCTCTTCCCGAAGGCTGGAGGATCGTGAAAGTTGACAAGGCACTTCAGACGAAGGTGGCGCTCAGCCGCCACCGCCGCGCCGCCCAGGAAGGGATGCTCTACCGGGTGATCGGTGTGCGCCCGACACACTGCTTCGTCGGGCGGCTCTGGACCGGGGACAACGCGGTTCTGGGAGAGCTTCAGAAGGCGGTGGAGCACGTGGGCATCGGCGCCCTGACCACCCGGGGTTTTGGCACGGCACGCCTGAAAGAGACCGAACCTCGCCTGGATCCCATTGCGGAGCGCCTCCGAACCTTCAACGAGAAGCTCCGGGAGGTGTGGCGCGACCTAGCGGCGCTCGCCCGGCAGGTGGGCAGCTCCGTTCCGGATGCGCCGTCCGGAACCTACTTCAGCGTGGACCTGCTGGCGCCCGCCGTTCTCCGTGATCCGCAGGGACTGCCCACGCTCCGGCTTCATCTGGAGTTCAACGGACAGCTACTGGAGCCTGTGTTCTGGGCAACGCAGCCCGTCTTTGTGGGGGGATTTTCGCCGGCGTGGGGGCTTCCGAAACCGACTCACCTGGGTGCAGCGATGGGGAGCGTGTATGTGTTCCGCGTGGAGGCCTCCCCGGATGCTCTTGTTCCGTTTCTCGAAGACCTTGAAGCCCGCGGTGTGGGCATCCGCACCGACGAAGGCTTGGGCGAAATCCTCGTCTGCCATCCGTTCCATAAGGAGGTGATGCCGGTATGAGCGCCGAAGCAAAGGTTTTACAGCAGATTGAGCACAGCCTCGACGACATCGTGCGGAAGGCAGAGTCCTGTGTTACAGGAACGCGTGCGGCGAGCTTAGACCTTGAGGAATCGCAGCTGCGCAACCTTCAGAACCTGGCCTCGGCAACCGATTCCGTGTTGGCGCTGGAAAACTTCATCGGCTACCAGATGGGACGCAAAAAGATCCCCGCTGAGGTGGGGCGCCAGATTCTGGAGGATATGCGAGAGCTAAGTCAGATGGCAGAGCAAATTGCCCAAAAGGACTCTGCTTTGCTGCGCCGGGTGTGGATGGAGCTCATCCGCCTCTATCTGGGCTTTCTGGTGCGGAAGTTCGTAGCGGAGCGGAAGGGCTGAGCAACATGGGAGTGCGAGAGAAATACGCGCATCTGCCATCCTTGAGAAGGGGTTTCCGGCTTTCGGGGCTCGATGCCCTCTTCGCTCGTCACCCGGTGCGGCTTGTCTACCTGTTCGGCTCGGCAGCCCGTATGCCGGAGGAGGCAGAAGATGTGGACTTGGCGCTCTTGCCCGCCCCGGACTTCCGCTTCCAGCCGTTCTATGCGGAGCTTTCCGAAGCGCTCGGCACCGACCGATTGGACCTGGTGGAGCTTCCCCAAGCGCCTCTCTGGCTGCGGGAGGAGATCATGCGCACGGGAATCTGCCTCTACGAGCGAGAGTCGGGCGAACGGATGCGCTGGGAAGCCGCTACGCGAGCACTTCTCCGGGAGGAAGGTCTCCGGACGCTTCGGAAAAAAGAGGACGCCATGGGACTGAACCGCGCCTTCATCGCCGCAGCGCTGGAGCAGCTCCAGAAGGTCAGTGCGGAGCTGGCGAAATATCGAACCGTAACCCTGCTGGAGCTAGAGACCAATCTGAGCCTCCGCTGGACAGTGGAGCGAGGGCTCCTGGCGGGATTGACGCTGATTTTCCAGCTTGCCGACCACATTCTCGCCGAGCACTTCCGAAGGAAGCCGGAAACGTACGAGGCGCTTTTGCGAGAGCCGTGCTCGGTGGGTGTGATCTCCCAATCCCTGTACGCTTCCCTGCGCGGAGCGGGAGGGTTTCGGAACGTGCTCGTGCACGAATACGTGCAGATTGACCTCCGGCATGTGCTCGAAGCCCTCCAGCAGGCCCCGGAACGGTACTCTCTGTTTGCCCGAGAAATTGCCGTGTGGCTGGAAAAGCAGAGGGAGGGATAGCCCATGCACTCGTTCTGGCATTTCGAGAACCGCTGGCTCATCACGGCGACCCTGCGGATGAAGACCGCCCTCTCCGTGGGCGCCCGCGCGTCGCTCATGCCCACAGGCTCTGATCTTCCTGTCATCAAGACCCCGGAGGGCATTCCCTTCATCCCGGGCTCCTCGCTCAAAGGCGTGGTGCGGGCATATGTGGAGCGGCTTTTGCGAACGATGGACGAGCTCAAGCAGACCCATCGCGGGGAACGGCTCTGGGCGTGCGATCCCCTGGATGACGCACAGCGCTGTGTTTCGGGAGAGCGCAAGAAGACGCTCTGGGAGGAGGCTCAGGAAGATGATGCGCGTTTTACCGAACTCCTCTGGCAGCACTCCTGCACCGCCTGCCGGCTCTTCGGCTCCCCCTGGCTGGCGTCGCGGATCTCGTTTCAGGATGCCATGTTGACGAACCGAGACAGTCTGATTCGACTCACAGAAGTCCGCGACGGTGTAGGCATTGACCGCGACCTGGGCTCTGCCAAGCCAAAGATCAAATACGACTTTGAGACTGTGCCCGCAGGAGCGGAGTTCGGCATCACCATCGTGGTGGAAAACGCCGAGGAATGGGAAGTGGGGCTGTTGCTCCTGGCGCTGGAAGCCATGCGGAAGGGCGAACTGCCTGTGGGCGGCAAGACTACCCGCGGTCCCGGCTGGGGCGAACTGGTAGAACTCACCATTCGGAAAATCGGCAGAGAGAACCTGTTGGACTACCTGACGGGCGCCGGTCAGCCTCCTGCCGTTTCGCATTCGGAGCTTCTGCAGGGACTTGTAGCAGCCCTGAAGGAAGGAGGGAGCCATGCATAAGCGCCGCTGGAATGCGCTGAAGCTGGATCTTCGGATCGAGCCTCGCGCTCCGCTTCTCATCAAGTCGGGACTGGCTTCGCCCAATCCTTCGCTCCCTGATATGCAGTTCGTGCGCACGATGACGCCCGAGGGCGAGACCGTCTTCATCCCCGGCTCTTCGCTCAAAGGGACGTTTCGGAGCTTTACAGAGAAGGTGCTGCGCACGGTGAAGGCCAATGGTGCCTGCGAGCCATTCCCTTCCAGTCCAGACTACTGCGGTCGCCGGCTGGGAGGCGAAGAGGATCCCGCACGGATTTATCAGCAGTCCTGCCGCGCCTGCAAGATTTACGGCAACACCCGCCTGCGGGGGCGGCTCTCCTTCACAGATGCTTTCCCCGAGGGTGCGGTCAAGACCGAAACCCGCTACGGCGTGGCGATCTCGCGGCTGACCAATGCGGTCGTTCCTGGAGCGCTTTACGAGACAGAGGTGCTCGTACAGGGACGGTTCCTCACCTCGCTTGTGCTGGAGAACTTTGAGGTCTGGCAGGTGGGGCTCCTGGCGCTGACGCTTCAGGCGATCAACGACGGGCTTGTGAAACTGGGCTTCGGCAAGAACCGGGGCTTCGGCGAGGTTTCCATGACCGTGGAGCAAGCCATCGTGGAGATGGCAAAACACCCTGATCTTCCCCGAAATGCGCTCTGGGGCGTGGGCGCGTTTGTGGAGGAGTCGGAGCGCAGTCGCTACGGGCTTCAACCCAATGACCGGCTGGAAGAGCTTCCCGAGGGGACCGAGGCGGATCTTGCAGTCTTCCTCCGGCGCACCTACACCCAGGAAGCCTGGAAGCAGATCGCCGAGAAGGCGATCGCATCCATCGCACAGACCTTGGAGGCGGCATGAAGCAGGGCTGGGTCTATTCGGGCGTGCTCGGTGCGGAAGAGCTTCGGCAGCTCATCGAAAGCATCCCCGGACGGGTGCTCCTGAGCTGGGGGCTTGCACGGCTCGATTTCCCGAATGTCTTGGAACTCCGGGATGCCGGCTGTGCCTTCAACCACGAAGCGGAGATTCGCTGGGAGAAGGCAGCCGAGGGGCGCTATCGGGTCTGGGTGCTGAGCGACAGCGGGCGCAACGACCTGCCCGATGCCCTCAGGCTGGTCGAGGGCAATTGGGAAATCTCGGAGTGCACAACCCGACTGCTCAACCTGGAAGACAGGCGGTTTGCCCCGCAGTTTGCGTTCTACCCTGTGGTGAACGCCCCGGAAGCCCGCCTCAAGTGCCAGGTTTTCTATCGAGACAAGGTCGCAACCTTTGTCAGTCCACGGGAGGTAGAGAGCGATGCCCAGGAATCCGAACGCTGAGCCCAAGCCCTTCGTGCTGGTGGACATTCCCTCGGAAGCGCCGGAGCGTCGTTCGGTGGTGACACATGAGAAGTTTGCGGGGCTTACCGGACGGCTGGAGCTTTCCTTTACGGTGGAGTCGGCGTATCTCTTCGTGGGCTCCGGGGCGTACGAATTCGACCCAAATCACGGGAATCGGCGCCCCGATGTGTGGTACACCTTCTACCGTCGGAACGATCAGCTCTGCGTACCGGGCACAAGCCTCAAGGGTGCCATCCGGGCCATTGTGGAGGCGATCTCGAATTCGTGTGTGTCGCAACGGCATCGTAGGGAAAACGTGCGTTCCAGCCATCATCAGCCCTGCCGGTTTCGTGACGAGAAAAGCCCACTCTGTCCGGCGTGCCGCTTGTTTGGGACGACCGGTTATCGGGGTCGGGTGCATTTCACCGATTTCCTGCTGCAGGGAGAAGCGCAGCCTGAGGTGGTGAAAATCGGCGAGCTCTGGGAGCCCAAGCGCTTTGACCCATCCAAGCGCCGCTTCTATGCGCGCAAGACATTTCAGCCTGTGGGGAATCCTGCTCCTCAGCAGGGCTTTCGCTTCGTAGAAGCGGTGCGGAGAGAAGCGAAGTTTCGCGGTGCTCTCCTGTTTGAGAACCTAAGCGAAGCGGAGTTGGGATTACTCCTGTATGCGCTCGGATGGGAGCTAGCAGAGGGGTCCGTACAGATTGCCTTTGCCCCCAAGCTGGGTGGGGCCAAGCCTCGGTGCTTCGGCTCGGTGGCGTTTCGCCCTGTGCGGTTGCGGCTCTGGAGCAGAGACAAGGGGAAAGCAACGAGCGCAAGCGTGAAGGACTTGCTTCGTCCGCAAGAGGTGCAGGGACGGGAAGTGCTTTCGCTCCTTGCCCGGTACCTACAGGCGTGTCAAGACAGCGGACTTCTGCATAAGCCATCCTGGAGCGCGCTGAAAGCAGGTTTTGAGCCGAAAGATGAACGGTGCCCCCGGGAGGTGTACTGATGACGACAGACGAGAAGGTCGAGCTAGCGCGTCAGCTTGCCGAACGATTGGGCGGTCTGCGGCGGACCGAGTGGGAACGGTGGACGCAGTATGCCGCGCGCCGAGGGTTGGACAAGGCAATTCAGCTCGCCCGTTCGATGGCGAGTTCTCCGGCGCTTCGTCCTGACCCTCAGCGGGCAGCGAGAATTATCGCTGCTGCCATACAGGAATGGCGCTCACGCCTGTCCCCGCTGTCGAGAGAAGATTTGACGGAAGTATTCGGGTATACCAGCCGCTTTCTGGTATGGTTTGCGGCAAGCGGAGGTCGCCATGAAGAAAGTCCTCCTCGCCACGCTGGGGGAAGCCCCGGCCGTCGTCACGGAAGCCGTTGACCGCCTGCGGGCGGAGGGCATTTTCGTTGATTCCGTGGTCGTGCTGACTACCAAAGATACCGGCGCAAAGAGCGCTCTTGAACTTTTATCCGAGCATCTGCCGAGTTACTACCAGCCCAAAGTGACGCTTCTGGATGCCCGTGTTCTGGGGACCTTCTACGATGTGGACTCTGACGCCGCCGCCCTGGAGTTCATGAATCATGCCTGCGGCGCCCTGAGGGACTACCGCAAGAAGGGCTGGGAAGTCTACGCCTGCATCGCCGGCGGGCGCAAGGCGATGGCGGCGCTCCTGGCACTGGCGGTGCAGTTCTACGGCGCTCAGCGCCTGTTCCATGTGCTGGTGGATGATCCAGAACTCGAAGAGGAAGGGCACATCCTCAAGCTCAGAAACAAGAGCCGAGAGGAGCAGAATTGAGCGCTCCATCCGCCGGTCGAACAGATCAAGCTGGTGAATCTGCCCTTCATTGGGCTATTTCCGCTCTTGGGAGAAATCGTTGCTGGTCTCAAAGGCAGCTCGGTGCGCGCCGAGGTTCGAGGGCTTCTTGAGCAAAACGGACTGCTCGTGGCTGGTGGACCAACTGCTCTGGGGCGGATGGTCTTGCAGGTGCTCGAAAGCGTGGAGGCCCTTCCGGAGCCCCGCGACGGTGACTGTGATGTGAGACTGAATCGGAAGGAGCCTAAGGAAGCCGAGGAAACCAAAAAGTGGGCAGATCGTCTAGCCAGCCGTTTCCTCTTCGTCGAGCGCATCGAAGACATCGGCTGGCGGGAAGGACAGCCCAAGGTCAAGGCAGAACCGCCAAACGTGCTCGTTGTCTTTTTGCCGGGGCGGAGGGTCCTAGGCATCGGCTTTCAGCTCACGACCACGGCGCAAACCCCGGGGCAGCTCGAGCGTGCCCGCCAGGAAGTCGAGCGTTGGATTGAAAAGGAGGTGCGATGACCACCCTGCTTACCTTCCTCGGCACCGGACGGTACGAAACTGTTACCTACACGTGGGAGGGTAAGGCAGCACAGCCCACGCATCTTTTTCCCTTGGCGGCTGACGCGCTCTTTGCCCCCGAAAAGGTGGTTGTCTTCCTGACATCTCAGGCACGGCAACACGAGAACTTCCGGGATTTGCAATCCCGGCTTCGAGAGAAGCTCCAACCCGTATCCATCCCCGAAGGACGCTCGCAGGACGAACTGTGGGAAATCTTCGGCCAGGTTGCAAACGCTGTGAAGGACGGGGAGACCGTCATCCTGGACATCACCCATGCCTTCCGGTCCATCCCGCTTATTGTTTTCAACGTAGCTGCCTACCTGCGGCGGACGAAAAATGTGACCATCGAGCACATCCTCTATGGCGCTTTTGAGGCTCGAGAGCCTTTCCGCATGCCGCCCCAACCGGAGGACCGCGTGCCCGTCTTCGACCTTGCGCCCCTGCTGGAGCTTCTGGACTGGACCAGCGGTGCGGAAGCCCTCCTCAAACGGGGCGATGCCGGGCTTATCGCTGAAAAAATGATCCAGACCCATCAGCGACTCTGGACAAAGGGGGCGGAAACCTCACAGAAACCCACCAAGCTCAAGCTCCTGGGACAGAAGTTGCAGAGCCTTTCGAAGGCTCTCCACTTGAGCCGTCCCCGGGAGGTCATGCCCCTGTCTGCAGAGCTGGTATCGCTGCTGAGCGATGCGCGGGAGGAATTCCAACAGTGGGCAAAGCCTTTTGCACTCATTGCAGACCAGATCCGACACGAGCTTGAACGATTTGCCTTTGGGACATCGGACGAGCTCAGCCAGCAGAGCCTGGAAAAACAGCTCCGGCTGGTGGAGTACTACCTGCAGAAAGGGCTCATCGTGCAGGCCGTTGCTCTTGCTCGCGAGTGGGTGGTCAACTGGGTCGCACTCCACTGCAAAGAGGGAGACTGGCGCGATGCACACTTCCGGGAAAATAAGTTGGAAGCAACTCTCAATGCCGCAGCCCGTCGCTCCCAGGGTAAGCAGGAAGAGCTCCCACCGTGGTGGAATGCCCTCCCTTTGGCAGACCGCTGTGCCGAGCTTTGGGACTGGTTGGGGGATTTGCGCAATGACCTAGCACATTGTGGAATGCGGACGAAAGCCGCCGGGATTGAGAGTATCTCCAGCCGTGCAAAGGAAATCCCCGAGCGCCTTCGGGCACTTTTGGAGCATGCGGGGGCACACTCCCTGCGTGGCGGTCGTCGTGTGCTAGACTTGAGCCAGCTCTACGGCGAACGCGCCCGATTGGACGAGCTGCCGGTCTACCTGGACCGCGCCCGGGCGCTTGCCGGCGAGGGCAATGAGGTCGTCCTCACCGGGCAGGCCCCGATCTGGCTGTACCTGGCCGTTGCCCACGCCCTCCACGGCAAGGCGCGCCGGCTCCTATATGCTTCGCCAGTGACGGGCGAGGTCTGTATTTTCGATCACACTCCCCGGTGAAGAGAGCCTATGGGTCAGGCTGGCACCGTCCCAACCATCCGCCTTTCGGCAGACCGCCCCACCAGCAACTTCTGGGTGGATACAGGGCTGGTGGTGCTCCTGGAGCAGTTCGGAGAGAGGGAGCATCCGGTACAGCAGGTGCTCGATTGGCTTCAGAGCCAGCTTCTTCAGTCCAGCGGCAACAAGGGCGAGTACTTCGACCAAGCCCTTGGACAAATTCGGGAATATGACAAGGTCAACTGGGTCTATCCGACAAACCTCTTCATCAAGGTCTCCGGGCAGGCGCCGAAGGTCAAAGTGGACGGCAAAGACTACTTCCTGCACCCACCCCGCTTTGAGCTGTCGCTCAAGCTCGGCAAAAAACCCGACACGTGCGACCTCTGCGGGGAGCGGGCACCGCTGACGGATGCCACCATGTGGATGTACCCCTTCGTGGTGGACCCGAGTAAGTTCGGCACCTTCTATCCGGGTACCAAGCGGGGGCTTCGGCTCTGCGCCCGTTGTGCCCTGGCGGGGCTTGCTGGATACCTCGGCTGGCTCTGGAAGGCGCAGGGGCGCGATGCGCTGCACTTTTTCATCTTCCACTCCGAGCTACGCGAGATGCGGCGCCTGCACCGAGAAGTGCTCGAACCTTTGCGCGTGAAGGGGGAGAAAGGGGGCACGGCGCCGGTGGCGTTTTCGGGTCCGTACGTGAACGAAACCACGCTTGGGTTGCTTCTCCATCTCTTCCAGCATGTGCGCCAGTCGGACGTGCTCCCAGATGATGCCCGCGAGCTTTTGGCGTCGCTCCTTGGGGCAACGGAGGCGGTGCCGCCTGCACCCATCACGCTCTACGCCGTCACGGGCACGCCTGGGCAAGCGTTTCAGATGAAGGCGCTGCGGGAGTTTTCCCGGCTCCAGCGCCTCTACCGGCTCTACGAAGGCTGGCTGGAGGTGATTGGCCAGCGCGGGATTGACCCAAACCCACACCAACGCTTGGTGCAGATCTGGAGCCAGTTCTGGGTGCAACAGGGACGGGAGCGAGAGTCCATTTGGCGCGAGCGCATTGCCTGGGCTATTTTGGAGTTTGGTGATCCCACACCCTTTGTGGAGCAGTTTCTCTTTGAAGCCCGGGCGCGGGAAGACCATCCGCGTCCTCTCGTGCCGGGTACCCTGGAAGTGCTCAATCGATACCTAAAGGAGGTCTTCGCCATGGACGAGCAATTTCTGCGAACCCTGGCAGGGTTCGGCCACTCTTTGGGCTCAACTGCCCAAAAACACAACGAGATGGGGCTTCTCTACGCCCTGCGCAACGCGAAAAACCCGGAGGATTTCTACCGGGTCTTGAACGATGCCCAGTTTCGGATTGAGGTTACCATTCCTGAGGCGCTCCTGCGCATCGAGAAGGGCGAACGCATCGCGGGTGCTCCGTGGGTGCGGGTGAAGACGCTGCTCTCCATCTATGCGATGAATGCGTATTTGCGGGGAGGGAGGGATGCCCAAGAAGCACAACCCTCTTACACGATGACGGGATGAACCATGCGCTTGCAGGTAGTGTACAGCTTAGACAACCCGAAGCTACCGGTAGAGTACCGGCGTGGATTTGCCTCACTTCTTAAGGAAGCAATCAAGCAGGCAAATCCCACGTGCTTTGAGCGCTACTATTTACGCTTGCATACGCTCAAACCCTTCACTTTTTCCCTATTCTTCCCGGAGTTGACTGGAAATGAAAGAGAGAATTTTCATGTTGGCTCCAAAGCAATACTCTCTTTCTCTACATTTTCCCCTGAGGTTATGGCTTCTGTCTATAATGGAGTCCTACAAATTCGTGAGTATCCCATCTTTGAAAACAAGATCCGGCTTTACAATGTATTTTTGAGGCCTCAAATTACCATTGTGAAAGACCGAGTGCAGTTCAAAACCCAGGCGCCGGTGCTCGTGAACACAAAGGGGAATCCGAACTGGTACCTGCTACCAGGCGAGGAAGGGTTTGAGGAAGGTCTAAACTTCTCCGTAAGGGAGCTCTGTCGGGTTTTTCTGGGGATGTCCGACGCCAGGGTGGAATTTCATCCGATTGCGATCCGCCGCAAGGTCGTGCGCCATTACAATATGCACATGCAGGGGTTTGTGGGTATTTTTGAATTGCGCGGTCAGCCCGAGGTGCTCAACCTCATTTACCAGGTCGGCCTGGGCGTCCGCCGCAGCCAGGGCTTCGGCATGCTGGAGCTGGTACAGACAAAAAGCCATAAACCTACGGAGGAACAAACCCATGAGTAGCCTTACGCTATACCCTTCCAACTGGCTCTATAACGCAGGCGTGATTGGGTTGCTCCAATCGGCTGAACATGTTGAGAAATTCGATGTTAAACCTTGGCTTAGAGAAGATGGATCTGTAAGCTTGCCATTGCCCTTCTTTTCAAAGCTTAACTCGGAAGAGCGTTATTTCGGACAGAATAAGATCTCATCAATCGTTGGCAAAAACAATCTTTACAGAAACTTTCTTCAATCAAATCAAA